>JAIRZF010000196.1 GCA_031267385.1 Dysgonamonadaceae bacterium
AAAATACTGATTGACCGGTATTTTATACTGGAGATAAAAATCCTCCTGCAATCTCCCAAGTTAACAATTTCCGAAATCGCCTACCGCCTGGATTTCCCCAACGAATCGTACTTCAGCCGCTATTTCAAACGGCATACGGGTATGTCGCCAAGAGACTACCGGACAACCAAACTCAATAGCCTGCGCGACAAACGCTGTCTACGCTAATGCAGGCAGGCTCATCTTCTTCCGCCGGACATTCACAACCCGCCGTAGAAAGTGTTTACCGTGAATTACAGATTAATTTCAACCGGACTGTTTGCTATACAATACTGTTCATCGAGGATGGCGCCGTTGATAAATGTTGTGCCACCGTGGCGTTTGGAGCCGTAAGCGTCGTGAATATGTCCGAACAAATGGTATTCCGGCTTTATTTCCAGTACTTTTTGCTGCAAAAAAGGACAGCCGTAACGGGTGTTGCCGTATCTATCCAGAATGCCGTAAGGCGGATTGTGCGTAATCAAAATATCGGTGTCGCGGGGAATGGCTTCCAGGTCTTCCATGTATTTTTCCACATTTAACAGATAGGATATAAAGGCGGGAATTCCCCAGAAACGGATACCTTCGATTTCTATGCCGGATGCGTAGAGATAAATGCAGTTTTCGGGCAAAAGTTTCTGTATTTTCGCCGCATCTTTGCTGTCTAAACAGGTATCGTGATTGCCGGCAATGAATATTCTGTATTTATAGTCAAGCCCGCCAAACCACTTGATAAAGTCCATTACTTCTTCAGCTTTGCCTGTTTTGGATACATCGCCGGAGTGAATGATGATATCGGCGGCAGGCAGGTTTTGCAGCGAACGGTGAAGGCTGTGTGTGTCGGAGAGGTGTAGAAGTCGCATGTACACAATTGTTTATTTTTCTTTTCCGTGAAAGTTTGTTTTCTATCCTGTTTGGCTGTAAAAAAATGTGGCGTCCCGCAACGCTTAGAAATTTCCGTAATTAACTTGAAAACAATTCAAATGGAGTTCTCTGCGCCACATTCCCACAACCTGGTCACGGTCGTCGAGTACAAATTCGATATTGTATTTGCCTGAAATTTCAAGGTCGAAAATCTCTTTTTTGATTATTGCGTCCCGGCGGTAATCCTTTGCTTTGCGCATCCACAGCTGTTGGTGGGGGACGGCAAATTTTTCGAGAAACCGCATCGTGGGAGCGCGAAAAATTTCTTCCCGCCCGGATAGCAATAAAATGTGATAACCGTTTTCAGCAAAGGCATTTAATACGCTCGCCACGGCTTCGTTCAAATAATCGTTATCGCTTTTCGAAGCATCGTAAGGGTCGCGGTTGCCTATCAAAGCCAGTGTGCCGTCCAGGTCGCAAATAATGGCTTTAGGCAGGGCGGGATCCTGTTTTCGGACCGTACAGGGGGCATGTATCCTGGGACGGGGAGAGAAATCAAAAGTCGTTTTTAAATGCTCCAAATCCCTGACAAACCGTCTGATGACGTGTGCGGGGACGGAACGTCCCGTTTCCGCCTGCCGTTTTTCGCAACGTGCAATCAGTTCCTCCGTGCCACATTCAAAGACTTTGAACGATACGTCGGCCAGCGCATTAAATTTTTCGATATAGTGATTCAGGTACTCGGCGCGGCAATGGGTGGAATCAAGCAACACATTGCAATTTTTACGAAGCAGCGTTTCTATCGCCGCATCAAGCATTTCGGAAAGCAGGATTTCCTCGTTTTTCGACAGCAACGAATCGTTGAAATTCATCATGCGGAAATCGTCCCGGCAAAGGCGCATCCAGTTCTCCTCCGTGCGGATAAAATATTTGGCAAACGTGCTTTTTCCTGACCCCGGAGCGCCGATTAACAGTAATATTTGAGGATTTTTTTTCATGTTTTACAGTTTTATATCCAATGTTGCCTCCACGTTTTCGCCCATAATCCGGTCGAAAAGCAGATTTTTTAACAGATAGTTTTCTTCGTGTATGTCTTTATATTTGATTTTCAGCATCTCCCAATTCAACATCCAATCGTTGATGGAACATTCCAGTTTGCGTTTAATGCTGCGCTTTTTCACGTAATCATCATACTGTTCCTGAAAATCAACGCCATAAATCATCGTTAAATAGTTGTTGTTCCTGATTTTGAGCGCGGGCGGCAAATTACGGATAAACGCCTGTCGAGGCTTGATTACAATGCCCTCTTCCCGGTTTTGCGATAATTCAGCAAACCACTGGTACACCCGGTTAATTTCCTTTTCCAACTCTTCTTCCGTATGCACATCCAGGTGCAGAAACTCGTCGTCATTGACCTCGCCATAGCTCAGGTTGTCATTAACAAACTGCTCGCTTCCATCATCATAGACTTTCTTTAAAATATTGAAAGCTTTGAAACAGACAGGCCCTTCTCCCCCGAAATGGTTGATTTGCTGTTCATAAATCTGAATAGCCGCTTCGTAAGCCGCAAGATTCAATACTGGAAAAGCCGCCAGCGAATGATACTGCCGGATAATATGAGGCGGATATTTGGCTAACAATTCCTTGTCTGTCAAAGCTTTGCTGTCGGCCTGAAATGTTTTGTAAGCAACTGATTCCTTTACGGTTGCTATTTTTTGATATAAACCGGAATGTTTCAGATAATTGCAATGATTTTGATGGACATTCAAATAGCCCGTAAATTCACAGTCAATCAAATCTTTACCCAAAACACTCCAGGGCATCATTTCGGATTGGATAATAACTGACGTCAGATTGCGCCAGTCGAAACGCCCGTGCAATTCGGCGCAGCTTGCTTTTGCCGCCTGCAGGTCGATATGCGTGATTTTATACCCGTTGCGGCTCACGAAATAGGTGTCGTCCAGGTTCTTATGCAAATAAATGTCACAATAGGAACCCATGTATTTCCGTTGCACCACCATTTCCGGAACGCCGCTTGCGTGAAAATACCGGATGGCATGGTCAATGCTTTCTATTTCATTGCGTTCCGGCGCTTTAGGCGCAGGCGATATGGTCGGGGAGAAAGCGTTTATCCTGTTTTTGCAAAACCAGTTTATCCGGTTTTTCAACCGTTTCAAATCTTCTTTTTCCATGTTTATTTTTTTATGATACATCCCTGCGTGGGCTGAATGTCATTCAGGCTGTCACCCAGGAAAAAATATTCAACAGTTACATTACTGTCTTTAATACAGTCTGTTATGAATGTTCGAAATTCTCCGCGCGTCAGTTCAAAACAGTGGTCTTCGTGGCGAAACTTGTTTTCCATGCTGTAAAAAGGATTAAATTCCACATTCGGCGTTGTGATAATCAACCGGTTGAAGTTATACGCAAGCGCTTTGATTATCAACTCCCTGGCTTCATCTAAGGAATTATGCTCGATTACTTCCGTCAAAAGGATATTCACCTGTTCGCCGGAGACAAATTCATCCGGCGAATGGTAGAAAAATAGCTGACTATCCTCGTACCGTCGCGAAATGGTTTCGGCAAGCTGTTCCGTATCCGGATTTTTGTCGACAGCGTAATAGGGAGCTGCAAAATCGCGCGTCTTCATTTTTTTGTAATAGGTCAATTCGCCGCAACCGATGTCCAATATCGGAATATTTAATTCCAGCAGATTGGTAATGAAGTCAATTCTTTGCCTTGAAGTACCTTCAATCGTCAAATCAGCCTTCAATCCGCCGGCGGCCAGATAATTTTCGAATACGGGTTTGAGTTCTTCAAATTGTTTCACCGACTTAACAGCCCGTAATATAAACAGATAGAAAACGAAATAAGGCACATTTTCTATGTTGGTAAGGATGCGTCCCAATTTTTGCGACAGGCTGTCGTCGATATAGACAAATACTCCGTAATTGTTTGTTATATGAGCAAATACAGCGGTAAGCGCCAATAAATTAAAGGCTTCAAAGATGGATTTTCCGGTTACGGTCAGCCGGAAAATACGCGCGGATTGCCGCATCACTTCGATGCCCTTAAAGTATTTGGATAACAGAAATTTACCGTTTCTATACCAGTTGGAATCAATATAGAACGAAGGTATTTCAATGACGCAGGGCGCGTTATCGATTTCTCCCTGCGTGATTCCCAGCCATTTGACCGGCGTATCGGCAAACTCTTTCCGGCTTTTCAGGATATGGGCGAACAGTTCGTTGCAAACGTGCAAAGTCGCCAAGGGAGAGCAGTAGCTTTGATAATCAATCATATTACTGTCTTCGGGGCAATAACTGTATTTATTATCCTGAAAAACGACGTCGTATTCGTTTTCGCTGACCGCATTGCCAATGATTTGCCCATTTTTTAATGGCTTGCAATACAATCCGTTATCGGTCCCCGGATTTTTGTACAGGATATCCAGCAGATGCGAATTGGAAGATTTTATTTTCAGTATCATATTTTAAAAAATTTCTTTTTCATTTATTGGGCGGTAAAATTACAACAGGATTATGCCAAAACGCAGCGTCTTTACAGATATTTTTCTAAATCATATTTGTATTTCTTCGGCAAAACGTTGCGGTTCCAGCGCTTTCACTGTGTAGCCATAATTTAAAGATTACAGGTGCAAAGATAATAAATACAAACGACAAAACACGACCATGACTTTTCCGTTCCAGGGCAACCGCATCGAAATTTATCACAAATATATCCGACGCCCGAGAGTTGAGAGTTAATAGCTGTTGACAACATTCCCGATTCATTTTTCATTGAAAAATCAATATGATTTAAGGTGAGTTCGACCTAAGAAATCTTATTTAAGCCATAGGAATCAAAGATATCAAGATTGAGAGA
>JAIRZF010000265.1 GCA_031267385.1 Dysgonamonadaceae bacterium
TGACAATCCGGGTGGTTATACGTTGACGAAAAGGTTTGCCGAATACTCGGCTGTATTCTTCCTTGGTAATACCGGCATATTTAGCAGGAACCTGAGCGTCATCTGAAATATCTTCGTAATCCAAAGGAAGCAAATCTTCCGCTTTATCCAAATCCGCGTAGAGTTGCTGCATACATTGTTCAAATGTTGCCCGGGGTTGATTAAAGTCAGATTCGGTAGATTGTGAACTCGTCAGGACGGGAACACCCAGCAATTCTCCATTATCCGTCCAGCCTGCATGTGCTTTCAACAAGTGATACATATAAAGGCCGCGCAGTCCGTAGGCTTCTCCCTTCATCCGGTCATTAAACATCCTCCGGGTATTTTCATCAGAAGCCCATTGCACCTTATCCGATTCTTCCAGCGTGATATTCAAGTATTGAATGGCAGCGAAACTATTGTGCCACTGATCCGCCGGATTGTTATTGGATGCCCACTGACCGGTAGCCATCTTCATGTATCCGTTCCCTTTGTCATTGCTTACGGCATCATCCGTAGCTACGTCGTTGAACGACCATCCGCCTGTCGGGATACGGGTATATCCGTTCAGCAGGATTCCCTGAGCATATTTTGCGTCGGTGTACATCATTGCCCTGTCCGGGTGATTTTCGATAGCCGGATCGAAAAGATCATCACACCCAACGAATAAAACGGCAATGAGTAAAATTAAAAAACTATTTCTGTTCATATTATTTCTATTTATATTGGATATCCTGATTAAAATGCAACTTTAAGCCCTATGTTATAGAATCGTACTTGGGGAGAACCTCCAACATTCATCTCCAATGTTTCCTTTTCTTTCGCAATGGTCAATAAATTAGAGCCGCTTACATACACTCCCAATTCACGTATAAATGTTTTTTGCAACAAATGTTGAGGAAGATCATAAGAGATTTGAATCTTACTCAGGTTAAAGCGGTCGTTTTTATACAACCAAAAATCAGAAGAACGGAAATTATTATCATTATTCTGACTGCTCAAACGCGGATAAGTCGCGGTATTTTTCGTTTCTTCCGTCCAACGGTCACGAACAACAGCCGAATATTTCCGGTCGCCATATACCCAATAGTAAGAGTTGTCTTTCATTCCATAAGCTCCTGTATGTGCCGTTCCCAAAGCAAAGAATGTCAATCCTTTCCATTTAGCCGTCAATTGCACTCCCATCGTAAGAGGAGAGCCTGCCCAACCTGCTTTTCCCAGATAAACGGCGTCTTTGTCATCAATCACACCATCGTCGTTTTGATCCATGTATTTGATGTCTCCGGGTTTTACCTGTCCAAAAGACTGGGTGGCATGAGCAGCTATGTCATCTTCATCCGTAAAGAATCCATTGCTTTGTAAACCGAAAATAGCATCCAACGGTTTTCCTGCTCTGTTTTGATAAGCATCTGCATAATTTTCATCCCTTGTGACGGCTTTCGTATCGTAATATAATCCTGTCAAACCGAGTGAAAAATCCACTTGCCCTACCCGTTTGTTCAGCCTCACATTGAAATCAAATCCGATACGTTCATCGCAATTATAATTGGAATAAGGAATAAATGAAGAGTTCGGCCATCCGGTAGAGAAATAATTCGGATAAAGAGAATAGACTTGTGTCACAATGTCATCCATCCGGTTTGTAAAAAAATTGGCGTCTAATGTCAACAATTTCTTGAAAAGGGATGTTTCCAAACCCAAACTGATTTCTTTTCGCTTGGCATAGAAAAGTTTCGGATTGTCACCTCTCCGGGAATCGGTGGATTGTGTTAAAATAAATCCATCTGCCCAAGCATACCATGCTCCTTCAGTCTGAGTATAATATCCTTTGTAAAGATAATAATCGTTGATATCCAAATCTGTATTCAAGATACCGGCAGAAGCCGTTAACTTCAAATGATCGATCACCGAAGAACTTTTCAGGAAGTCTTCTTCACTGATTTGCCAAGCCAATAGAAAAGTCGGAGAAAAACCTGCCCGGTTACCTTCCGGCAATTTGGCGGAATACGCTATGGCGCTGCTAAAATCGGCATAATATTTATGTTGGTAGTTATATCCCAATTGAAGTCCCAGATTAGCGCTGCTGTTCTTATGATAAAGCGTAGATTCGGTACGTTGGAATCCGGTTCCGATCAACATAGCAGAGATATTGTGTGCAGCGTCCAAGGTGGTCAGATAATTAAACTGACCGGAAAAAGCAGTCGTTCGTTGTTGCCAACTGCCTAACAGATTTTGGACACCTGTTTTTTTGTCTTCTCCGTACTTGTTGAGGCTGCTGATTTGATCGACTCCTGCATAATTATTCCAGAGTGCTTCGTAAACGGCATATTGGTTATTGAACGACTGGATATAAGTGTTTGAATAATCCATACTGAAACGGGTATTGAAAGACAATCCTTTCAGCATTTTAACCAAATCCACATTTAATCCTACATTGAACTGAAATTGTCTGGAAGCGCCTTCTCCATACCCTGACGCATAAATATCCCCGAAAGGAGTGGTCAGGTCTTGTTGGCTACCCCCCAGCAGGTATTTTCCATCAATGAGATGCTTGCTGTTTTCGACAAACAGTAATGAATTTTCATCGCTTGCTTCCAACATACTGATGGGAATTAACGGGGCAAAACGATTGGGGCGTAAATTAGCAGCCTGCCCCCAATAATCACCGAAAGAATAGCGAGTGTTGTCGAATATAGCGGTGGCATCGGCGGTTCCCGTTACATATTCGTTCAGCTTCAAGTCAACATTTCCACGAACATTGAAGCGGTTGGTATTATCATTTTTAGCTTCACCGAAATTGAGGAAACTTCCTTCATTTATATAACCGATATTGGTATAAAATTGGGCGCGGTCATTTCCTCCCGATACTTCGGCAGTTATATTGGAAGTGCTGAATTTGTTTTTCAGATACTCCGATGAATAATAATCCACATCCGGATAACGGTAGGGATTGGTTTTTACATACGTGTTGTAGATTATTTCCGGACTGTATAAATCGGCTAAATCATCGTTGCGGCGGGCTTCATTATATAAAGTCATATACTCTGCCGACCCCAAGTATTCAGGATATCCGACCGGCATATAAAATCCGGTATTGGCGCGTATATTGATTTTCTGGTTATTGGCTTCTCCTCTTTTGGTGGTAATCATGATTACCCCTTTGGCTGCCTTGCTGCCATAAAGAGCTACCGCTGCCGCACTTTTCAAAAGCGTTATCTGTTCTATTTCGGAAGTGCGTACATCCGCCCAATTGTCGCGGGGAACACCATCAATTAAAGTTAGATAACTGCCCATTCCCCAAATGTTTCCATTAAAACCTCCGGCAAAAGCTTCCATTCCTTCTATGGCAAAAGAAGTATAATTCTTTTCCATATATTCCGGTATGTTGATTACCGAAACACCTCCTAAAAGGTCTTTCTTTTCGACTGTCCGGAAAGCCAACTGCACCAGCTCCCTTGTAGGAGTATATACTGTGTCTTCAACGTTTTCCGCAACGACAGACTGCGCTTTTGTCATTACCGGAAAAAGTGTCATCACAAAGCATAAAATTATTCTTGTTTTTATATATTTCATTGCTTTCTATTTTTAATTGTTAATTTCATCCACACGATTCGTTTTTACCATCCGGGATTTTGTGAAAATTCCAGATACATACTTACATCCGTATTTTTAAGAGGTAACCAATAGTGCTTGCTGCTCAATTTGCGTTCCAAGATGATCCGTTCTTTCAAGTTTTGCGGTTTACCATCCGCCCCACGGTCAAAATCGTGTGCTGTTTTTATATTGTAAGGATATTCCGTTAACAAAAGCCAACGACGCAAATCGTTGAAACGGTGACCTTCAAATGCCAGTTCTACTGCCCGTTCGCGAATCAGTTCTTTCATGAAAGCCTCTTTCGAATTTAAAAATTTGGCGGCTACATGTCCGACACCGGCTCTATCGCGAATAAAATCTACGGCTTCCACAGCGCTTTTGCTATATCCCGGCGCTTTTCCGTTAGGCGAATTGTATCCTTGTAAAGCGGCTTCGGCATACATCAGATAAATATCGGATAGGCGCATATAACTGAGGTGAACAAAATGGTCGCGGTCGTGTCCGTGATCATCGTTGTTGGTTGAACGCGGAATGAATTTGCCATTCAGATAACCGGTACGGCTTCCGTTGTTTTCATCCCGGTAACTTCCTCCTGTATAAAGATTGGCATAACGGTGTGCTTCCCTTGTAGTGGTTACTCCCTGAATCATTTTTACCCCGTCATAGATAATATCGTGATAAAAACGAGGGTCGCGACCTTCCCACGCATTGTTCGGGTCATATCCCGATTCAGCGTCTGCTTTGCTTGCATCTGGAATCGGAAGTCCGTTAGCCATTCCGTAATAATTAATATAATTGGCCGTTGGAGAAAAACAGCTGGCGCCGCCATCCAACAAAACGCCTACTATATATTGTTCATTCATCCCCCAACGAGTGGCATATCCGTCATAAGCGGGCGATTGAAAAATAGCTTCGCGAAGTCCGGGCGTTTTCATGCCTTGATTCAAGGTATAAAAAATGCCGGTATAATTTTCAAACGGTTCCAATGTATATTTGGATTGCCCGCTTTCGCACAATTCAAGCAGGGTTGCAAAAGCGTCGGCAGCTTTCTTACAAAGTTCCACATCATAGGTTTTGTTTCCTGTTGATTCGAAATTCATCAAAGGGCTGCCGGCATAGAGATAGTTTTTCCCTAAATAACCCAATGCCATGATTTTGTTGATGCGTTGTTGGTTTTTACCCAATGTCCGTTTTCCGGCGGTTGTATTATCCCAGTCAAGAGGGAGTAATCCGGCTGCTTTTTTGAAATCTTCCGCTACATATTGAGCCGTTTCCTGATAACTTAACCGAGGCAAATTAAACTTCTCATCCGCAGGCAATACCCGGTCGATATAAGGAAGCCCTCCGAAATAAGACATCAGTGTGAAATGGAACCATCCCCTGAAAAAATACAACTGTCCTGCAATCAGGTCTTTTTCTTCCTGTGTCGCATCCACTAATTTGTCCAAATTCTCAATTCCCCTATTGGCTTTCCGGATTCCATACCAGGCAAGAGGCCATAAATGTTTCTGGAAGCGGTCGTCGTTCATAGTATTACCGTCTCCGTCCAACCAGCAAGAACCCCAGTTACTTCCATCTTCTTTTCTCCATCCCCAATAATCGCCATTATCGACTTTATAACCAAAGAACCAAGTGGAACCTGCCACTATGATTTCATCTTCTCCCCAATTGAATGAGTCTTGCCAGTAATTTTTGTGAAATTCGGGAATACAATAATATAATTCTTCCGTAAATCCCTGAAAATTGATGAAATTTTTAAATGCTTCGGTAGGATCAACGGTGGATTCGGGCGTTTTTTCGAGGTAATCCTCACAGGATATCATCCCCAGCAGCATTACAAAGATTCCGCTCCATGCTATTGTTTTTATATACTTTTTCATTGAATTCGATTTATAAAGTAATATTAATACCTAAATTATATCGTCTCACGGTAGGATATGCCCCTTGAGACGCCCATCCTGTTGCTGCGAAATTCGATTCGCGGTCGTCCGGCATCCTGGTCCATAACCAGAGGTTGTTTCCATTCGCATATATCCTGAGTGATTGAAGTCCCAACTTTTTTATCCAACCGGAATCAAACGTATAGGCTATTTCTGCATTTTTCAAACGGATATAAGAACCATCATACATGTACAAGCTTCCATACATCGAATCATCCTTGCCTGTTAATCGACGGGGGAGAGGTACATCCGGACCGGTATTGTCTTTCGTCCAATAACTTCCCTGGTCATACGCAATGTTTAGCCTGTTGTTCGGGAAGCTGGTAAATACTACTTGCCGCGTCACATTGTTTACTCCATAAAACTGAATGAAAGCGCCGAAACCTTTCCATTCAAAGCCAAGAGTTGAATTATAGGTGTTTTGCGGACGGTCGGGAAAACCATACGGTATATTGTCATCTTTATCAATTAAACCATCGCCATTGTAGTCAACAATGTAATAATTGCCCGGCATTTTATGGTTGTCGTTGGTATTTTGTATGGTGCTGGCATACAGTTCATCCCAAGTATTATAATACCCATGGTCTATATACGAATATGCCTGACCGATTTGCTTGTCTTGTTTCTTTTGATAATCATAATACAAGGCAGGGTCGTCTGCATCCAAAATTTTATCTTTGGCATGCGTCATATTGGCAGTAGCCCATAAGCGCAATCCGTTGTTGAATTTATAATTGAATTTCAGGTCAATTTCATACCCTTTTACACGTACACGCCCCAGATTAGCAACAGGAGCTGTGGTTCCATAGTAGGAAGGCACTGCCCGTCCGCCGCCATCCAACAGGATTTCTGTACGGTAATCGTTGAATACATCTACTGTACCCGACACCAATCCGTTAATGAACGAGAAGTCGGCGCCAAAATTGGTTTTTGTGGCAGTTTCCCAATGCACATTGGCATTTCCAACAGTAGTTTCCCGATAGTATGTATAGGGGCTTCTATCTGAATTGTTTTCTCCCATTTTGCTGTTGCCTCCATACGCCCATTGGTCCATATACAACCACCGTCCATTGACATTATCATCCCCGATTTTTCCGTAAGATGCACGGAATTTAAGCATATCCAAAAATTCCAAAGGTTCCATAAATTTTTCTTCACTGAGCATCCATCCGGCAGCTCCTGATGGAAAAAATTCAAAACGATAATCTTTACTGAACTTTTCCGAGCCGTTATAAGCGCCGTTAAATTCAACAAAGTATTTTTTTGCAAAGTTGTAAGTTGTACGGAATACCCAGTCTTCCCGATAATGAGGAATTTCACTTCCTTTGGCATATTCTTCCCGGTTGAAAACTCCCATCGCCGTAATGTCGTGTTTACCCAAGGTAACTCCATAATTGAGTTGAAGTTGATAGAACAGTTTTCTATAAGTCGCCCCGTTGTCTAAGAAACCGCCTTGAGGCGACCACTTAATGCTTTCCTGATAATCAAACATACTGCCGTCCATGTTTTTATCATAAAAAACTTCTCCCGTATCGGGGTCAATCCATTTGGCTTGAGGGTCGTTGTAGAGGTCGTTGATTCCTCTCTCGGTTTCTATAAACTCATTGTCCATGGATAAAGTACCCTTTGCATTGAGTCCTTTTACAAACATACTCAAATCTTGGCTTAGTGTAAAGTCGGTATTGATACGGGAAGTCGATTTTTTCATGAGTCCGCTTCGCGCCAAATTGATTACCGAATTGACGGCTCCCACTTTATCTGCGGGATAATATCCCCAGGTTCCGTCCGCATATTGCGGCAACATGGCGTCAGGCGGCACTGCGTATGCGCCTTGCCATATATCATATTCGGCGCCGGTTGCTCCCCAAGGTGTTTTTCGCTCCCCCTGAGAACCGGAAAGATTGACGGAAAATGAAGTAGAACGAGTCAATTGAAAATCGAGGTTGCTGCGCACATTGATACGATTGAAACCATATCCTGCTTGGTATCCCCGGCGATTATCCCATTCTTTGAAAATATCCCCTTCGTGCAGGATATCGGCAGAAGCGAAATATTTCACAAATGAAGTTCCACCACTTACATTGACATTGCTATTGTATGACATGACATAATCTTCAAACATGACATCCGCCCAGTCCACATTCGGATAGCGTTCCGATTCTTCCAAATTAGCCGGATGACGATATTTATTGAGAATATCCTGTGGCATATAATTATCCCAACTGGCAGGCGTCAATCCCATTTCCCGTTCTATCACTTTATTCCTTAAATTTAAGGCATCATACGAATCATATTTTCTGGGTAATTTGGAAGGAGATTTCATGGTGGCATCAAATCCAATGTTGACAGTGGCTTTTCCCTCGCGTCCTCTTTTGGTAGTAATGATAATAACACCATTGGCTCCTTTTACACCATATACCGCAGTGGCAGAAGCATCTTTGAGTACAGAAATGGATTCAACCGAAGAAATTTCAACACTGTTCATCGGACGTTCGATTCCATCTACTAAAATAAGCGGGTTGCTGTTATTCCAAGTACTTTGACCACGGATTAAAATATGCGGGTCTTCATCTCCCGGCATTCCGGTACTGGATGTGGTGATTACCCCCGGCACATTACCGGTCAAGGCTGCCCCGATACTGGATACTCCTCCGGCTCTTTCCAATACTTGTCCCGAAGTTTGAACGATAGCCCCCACAACGCTTTCTTTCTTCTGCTTTCCATAGCCGACAACCACCACTTCTTCCAACTGTTTTGCATCTTCCTGCATCACAATGGTGAGTTGATTTTTTCCGGCGATGTTCACTTCTTGAGTAATCATTCCTAAGTAAGAAATGACAAGTGTTTGGTTGTTGTCGGAAATGCTTATGGAAAAATTTCCATTTATATCCGTAACCGTCCCTATCGATGCGTTTTCTTTAAGCCTTACGGTAGCGCCGATAATTGATTCGTTATTGGAATCAACCACCAGTCCTTTAACCATACGCGAATTTTGCGCATAAACCGCAGAACTGAAGAAAAGCATCAGTGAAAACAGGAATCCCGTCAATCGAGGATCAATTTTGCAATTTTTTCTTTTCATGCTATTACTAAAAATTAAAGTTATTTACTGTTATTGTTTTTTTTTGCATACATTCCGATAATAGTTCCCGTGAAACCTCCGGCGTTTTTTGTGGATAAATAACCGGCATCCACGTTATTGCACAACTGTTTCCAGTTATCCTTTTGTTCGGCATAGTAAAATTCAAACGCAAGTCCCGTAGAAATGATTTTCAGATAAACCGGAGTATCGCTGCTTGAAATAATTTGACTGACAAGCACATTTTCGTCCGATTCGCCTATTCTTTCCACGCTGACTTTCAAGTTTTCCCCCGTTTTCCCTACCGAGAGGAAATACTGGTGTTTTTCGTCTTTATAAACTAATATACCGGCTTCATCGTTTTCGTCCAAAGGATTAAAAAAGAGTTTGGTATTACATTCAAATTGGTGGTGTTGCAGGCGGCGGGCGATAAATGCCGGCGTCTTTTTTTCGGAAGCGGATACATTCGCACATTTCAATGAGAGAAATCCCGGATTATCCGTTAATGAATATAAACCGGTAGCAGATGACCGTAAGGTAATCCATTCCATATTCAACTGTTCCGAATTGAAATCGTCGTTTCTCTCAAAATTTCCGGAAGTTGTGTTTTCACTTCTTGTTATGCCTTCGCGTTTCACGAGCATCGGCACAAGTTCCTCATCTTTGGTCATGTAAGGAAAACCGTCTTCGCTCCACCGGACAGGCACAAGGAAAGTCTCCCTGCCCAGATTTTCAAATTTACCGTTTAGGGGACGACAGGCGAGGAAAATCGCCCACCAGTCGCCTTCTTTCGTTTGAACGAGGTCGGCGTGGCCGGCGCAGGTAATTGGGTTGGGACGATTCCTGTCGAGGTGCCGTTGGGTCAGGATGGGGTTTCCTTTCCACGGAATATAGTTGCCTGTCGGACTGTCCGAACTGAATATGACTTCCGAATGATTATCGCCCGTACCTCCTTCGGCAGCCATCAGCAGGTATTTTCCGTTGATTTTATACAAATGCGGCCCTTCTATCCAAATCGGTTTTTCTTT
>JAIRZF010000273.1 GCA_031267385.1 Dysgonamonadaceae bacterium
CAATTCAAATTCAACGAATCCAACAAGGGACGTTTTTATTACAGCTTCGATAATATTACCTATACGCCCTTGGCTCCCGAATTTGAATTGAAATATACTTACGACTTCTTTGTTGCGCCGCGCTTCGGCCTGTTCAATTTTGCCACTCAATCGTTGGGCGGCTATGTCGATATCGACTGGTTTACCACCGAAGAAACATTTACGGAAGATACGTTTTACGACGGTTCCTTTGCCGGATACAGCGAAGCGGCATTGACCCCGGTGGCATTGAATACGGACGTAAGCAACCTAACCATGCTGATGGGTACAAATAAAACGGTCAGGATGCTGGCAACATTCGGCGACGGACGCACTGAAGACGTAACCACACGGGTGCAGGTTGAAAATACAAATCCCGGCGTCATCAAGTTTGTAAACGGTCAGTTGATAGCCCTCAAAGAAGGCATTGCCGACATCACCGCGACCTTTGAAGGCGCTTTGGGGAATCCCGTTACGGCGCAGTTTCAGGTAACTTCAACCCTGTTTCCTTTGACAAACGAACTATTTAATGCAAGAATATTTGGCGAAGGTACATTTGACGAAACCAATAAAAAACTGACGTTAACCCAATACGGATTTGGCGGCTGGGAATATTCCAACGGAATGAATTTATCCAATTACCGGTTTTTAGTAATCAAATTAAAGCAGCGTCCTGCGTCTAATGTGGATATAAGTTTCCGAATATTTGACCAACCTTCTTATTGGACAACTTGCACTATGTATGACTGGAAAGCGCTATCTTCTTCGGAGGGTAAAACCCTGCAGGTAGACTTGCAAAACATGAACAGACCCGTTTCCGACAGCAGTGAGGAACGGGTAGAAGTGAATCTTTCGCGTATTTACAGGGTAGGTTTCTGGGTAAGCGCCAATACTTCCCTGTACATCGACGATGTTTATTTGGACGGCATAATTGATGATACGGCGATTAATGATGTACTTTTAGACAGTTACGACCCCAATGAAATCGTTGATGTCTATTCGATAATGGGTATAAAGATGAAGTCAAAAGTCATGAGAAAAGATGCAACCAACGGGCTTCCGACAGGAATATACATCGTCGGACGGCAGAAAGTGGTGATAAAACGGTGACAGGCTTCCTTTCAACTTGTATGGTATCTCCCAAGCGTTTCGGGTATACTCTGAAATGCTTGGGAGATGTATTATTAAAAAAAATAGAATTAATATGAAATTAAAATCAACCATTCGTTATTGTTTTTTTACTTATTGGATACTGAGCTCCTTTTCATATCACTCATTCGCTCAGCAATCGACATTAAAAGACGCCTTTAAGGGCAAGTTTTATATGGGAACAGCCCTAAGCAGGGAGCAATTCCTTGGGTTCAATACCCGGGCGAAAGAAATAGTAAAAATGCACTTCAATGCGATTGTTGCCGAAAACTGTATGAAGAGTATGTATTTACAGCCGGAAGAAGGCAAATTCTTTTTTGAAGATAGCGATAAATTTGTTGAATTTGGAGAGAATAACAATATGTATATAACCGGGCATACGCTGATTTGGCATTCTCAAATCCCCCGCTGGTTTTTCGAAGATGAAAGCGGGAATGACGTTTCAAGCGAAATACTGATAGAACGGATGAAACAACACATCCATGCGGTTGTCGGTCGATATAAAGGGAAAATAAAAGGCTGGGATGTCGTAAACGAGGCAATTTTAGACAATGGAGAATGGCGCGACAGTAAATTTTATCAGATTATCGGGAAAGAATTTGTCAATCTGGCATTTCAATTTGCACATGAAGCCGACCCCGATGCGGAACTGTACTACAACGATTATTCGATGGCGCTTGAAGGCAGGCGCAACGGAGTTGTCAAGATGGTAAAATCATTGCAGGAACAGGGCATTCGGATTGACGGTATCGGTATGCAGGGACATGTAGATATGGACAGTCCGTCCATAGAGGATTTTGAAAAAAGCATCATCGATTTTTCCAATCTGGGCGTAAAAGTAATGATTACGGAACTGGATTTAAGCGCATTGCCAAGTCCATGGTCAAATATGGGCGCCAATATCTCCGATATTGCCGAATACCAGGAAAAAATAGACTCGTATTCCAATGGCGTAATCCCGCGTGATGCAGAACGGAAATGGGAAGAACGCTATTTGGATTTCTTCAGATTGTTCCTGAAACATCAGGACAAAATCACTCGCGTTACGCTGTGGGGAATCAGCGACGCCAACTCATGGAAGAATGATTTCCCGATAAGGGGAAGAA
Organism: Dysgonamonadaceae bacterium; assembly: GCA_031267385.1. Taxonomy (GTDB): domain Bacteria; phylum Bacteroidota; class Bacteroidia; order Bacteroidales; family Azobacteroidaceae; genus BNXB01. The sequence goes on from JAIRZF010000273.1 coordinate 2,274, forward strand.
CGGATTATCCGTTGCTATTTGACCGGAATTACGACGCAAAACCCATCGTTCAAAAATTAATTGAGCAGGCAACGCATCAAAACGGATGCAGCATGAAAACGCCGGTCTATTTAGTCCCGGACGATTACATGGCCGACCCGGCAGTCCATGTTTTTGAAGACAGGCTGTATATTTATCCCTCGCACGACAGAGAAAGCGGTATTCCCGAAAATGACAGCGGTGACCATTTCGACATGAATGATTATCATGCTTTTTCGATGGAAGACATTAACGGAGAAATAACCGACCATGGAGTTGTCCTGAAAGTCGAAGACATTGCCTGGGCTGGCCGTAAATTATGGGATTGCGATGTGGCTTTTAAAACCGGCAGGTATTACATGTATTTCCCGTTAAAAGACAAAACCGATATTTTCCGAATCGGAGTTGCCGTCAGCGATAAACCTTACGGCCCTTTCATCCCCGAAAAACGTCCGGTGCCGGGAAGTTACAGCATCGACCCTGCAATATTTGAAGAAAACGGACAACATTATATGTACTTCGGGGGAATTTGGGGCGGACAGTTGCAGCGCTATCGCAACAATAAAGCCCTTGAATCGGCTGTTCTTCCAGCCGATAACGAACCTGCACTATGTTCCAAAGTGGTGCGACTAAGTGATGATATGCTGGAATTTGCAGAAGAGCCTCGCGATGTAGTGATATTGGATGAAACCGGTAAACCTTTAACGCAAGGAGATACGGAACGCCGTTTCTTTGAGGCTTCGTGGATGCATAAATACAAAGGGAAATATTATTATTCCTATTCCACCGGCGATACGCATTTGCTCTGTTACGCCATTGGAGACAACCCATACGGGCCGTTTACCTATCAGGGAGTTATACTGACTCCGGTTGTCGGCTGGACAACGCATCATGCCATCGCCGAATATAAAGGGAAATGGTATCTGTTTCATCACGATTGCATCCCTTCGGGCGGGAAAACATGGTTGCGCAGTCTGAAAGTGGTGGAGTTGGAATATAATGAAGACGGAACGATAAAAACCATTGACGGCGGAGGACACTAAATCTGTTCGTTTTTTGTCCGGACGTATTATTGAAGCAGCAAATAATCATTCAAATATGTTGCATTTATAGAAATAGGTGTTTTTAAATAAAAATTAAAGGTTAAATATATTTAAAGCCTACTTTCCAATGATTAATGGGGAAGCAGGCTTTTTAATTAATAACAAATTGATTATGAAACAATTTATTACAACAAAATTATTTTCTCTACTTGAAAAATTACCGGAGAACAATGTTTCCGTTTCTGAATGGAAACAATCGTATGAATCATTTGCAAACGAAATTTTTACGGCAAATGCCAAATCAAGCAATTATATTGATTTACTACATTCATTATCTTATACCCGTGCCGAACTTGTCTTTCTGCAAGAACAGAAACAGGTGAAAAAAAATATACCGGTATCGACAATTTTACAAAAAAGCATCCTTTTGCTTGATACTCAAATGTATTCCATCGAACGGCAAATTTGTCTGGAAAAATTTATGCAAAACAGTTTATCAGTCGCACCTGAAAAAAAAATTTCGTAAACTGAAATGGACAGCCAGTCAAATAGATTTGGTCGAACTGTTTTATACCCTTCATGAGGCTGAGTGTCTTGGCTCAATTAAACTGAATGATTTATTTGCTGTTGTCGGCGAAATATTCGATTGTAAAGTAAAGAGTTATTATCGCTTGTTTTGGGACATCAAAAACCGCGTGAAGGGCGACCGAACGGCATTTATGGACAGGTTGAGAACAGTGCTGATAACGAAAATGGAAAAAGGCGATGAGAGAAAATAGCATGTTCTGAGACGGTTAGGACAAAGCATTTGGTAACCTGCAAACAAAACGGTATCTTTGTGGGAAAATTCGATGTATGATGTCAGAACAGGAATTAAACAGGATATTGACCGATGCTCTTTCGCTTCCGGCAGAAACGGAAATTGTCGAGTTCAAAGAAGCAAAAGAAAGTTACGACTTCGGCAAAATCGGCAAATACTTTTCGGCGTTGAGCAACGAAGCCAACCTGAAAGGCAAGTCTTGTGCATGGCTGATTTTCGGAGTAGACAAACATCATGCCGTTATTGGAAGCCGTTACCGTATCGGGCGTAAGGATTTGGACAGCCTGAAAAAGGAAATCGGCGACAAAACCACTCAAAATATTTCATTCATCGAAATTTACGAGTTGTTTAAACCCGAAGGCAGGGTTGTGATGTTTCAGATTCCTGCTGCGCCACAGGGTATTCCCGTTTCCTTTGAAGGATTTTATTACGGTCGCCTTAATGAGAGCCTTATAGCGCTGAACATTGAGAAAATAGAGCGGATACGCAATCAGGCAACAGACCGCGACTGGTCGCGCAAAATTGTTCCCGATGCGACGATTGAACACTTGGACAGGGAGGCAATTTTGAAAGCGCGGGAACAGTTCAAGTTGAAACACCTTTCTTTGCTTAGAGATGTGGACGGTTGGAGTGATGAAGAATTTCTTGACAAGGCAAGAGTAACGCTTGACGGCAAAATTACCAATACGGCCATATTGCTGTTGGGAAAAAGCGAAGCAAGTGCGTTGCTTTCACCTGCCATCGGGCAAATATCGTGGATTTTGAAAGATGCGCCCGAAGGATACGAACATTTTTATACACCGTTTATTCTAACAATAAATAAAACGCTTGCCTGTATCCGCAATCTGAAATATCGTTACATGGTAGACGATACCACGTTATTTCCCAATGAAGTAACGCACTATGATGACTGGGTTATAAGAGAAGCTTTGAATAATGCTGTTGCACATTCCGATTACAGCAAAAGCTGCCGGATTATTGTTCTGGAATACAATGACAGATTGATTTTTGAAAACGCCGGAAGTTTTATTCCCGAATCGGTCGAAGAGGCAATTCATTATAACCGTCCGCAACCGTATTACCGTAATCCCTTTTTAATCGCAGCAATGGTCAATCTGAATATGATTGATACAATCGGTAGCGGTATCAAAAAAATGTTTGTGACACAAAGGGATCGATGTTTCCCGTTGCCGACTTACAATATTTCGGACGAAAAACATACCGAAGTTATCATTTACGGTGAACTTATCAATGAAAATTACTCACGACAACTGAAAAAGCATCCCGAATTGTCATTGGATAATGTTATTGCACTGGATAAAATACAGAAAAAACAACCGGTATCCAGGGATGATTTAAATCGCTTGCGGTCGCTGGGATTGATTAAGGGCAGAAGCACTTTGGTTGAAATAGCAGGCGGTGTAAAGTCTGTTGAATATACGAACAGGGATTTCAAACAGATGATATTGGATTTGTTAAAAGGAAAAGGCTCCGCGTCAAGAGAAGAAATAGAAAAATTGATTATGCCGTTTTTGTCGCAGGACTTGTCTGTTGAGAAAAGACAAAAGAAAATATCGAACGTTCTTGTTGAACTGTCATCAAAAGATAAAAAGATAAAAAATATTTCTCAATCAATAAAGTTTTCCATTTGGCAACTCATTACAGATTAGCAATAAAAGGATGATCTTTAGCAATAATGAAGTGATATATATCTGACTGTTAATATCTTGATGAAAACAGAGATTAGCAATAAACTTCAAAATGTTAGCAATAAAAAACTCCCCTGATTCCATAAACAGGGGAGTTTTTCGTTTTTCACTCCTTCTCTTTCTTAATTAAGTGTTGCAAATCGGGGTTTTCGGCGATGCGCCTGAGTTCATCCGCGACAATCCGTTTCACATCCGATTTGATTTGATTGTAGTTAAAATCAATATCCTGCTGCATACGGTCGTTTCCGTTTTCATTCGTAAAATCGGTGATAACGGGGATTGGTTTGTATGCTTTCGTTTCGCGGGCAACGGCGGCATTATCGACTACAATTTCGGCATGGAATATCTTTTGTTCAATGCGTTCATCGAAATTGTCGGATACCGAACCTACAAACATACCCTGTGTCAGATTGCTGATTTTGCTTGCCGGAATCAGGGAATCCAGTTGTGTGGAAATAGCTGTTGATTTGTCGTTGCGGTTGATGGTCATGGATTGACGTTTTTGCAGCACTTTTCCGAAACGTTCCGACAGGTTTTTTGCTGATTCGCCAACTACCTGACCGGAAAAGATATTCCCCATCGTGTTCATCACGACGGCAGCTTCCTTGTCGCCATAATCGCGCTTCAACTGCGAAAAGTCCTGGAAGCCCAGACAGACGGCCACTTTGTTGCTTCGGGCGGTGGCAATCAGATTATCCAGTCCTCTGAAATAAATTGTCGGCAACTCGTCGATGATGACCGAAGATTTTAACTGCCCTTTCTTGTTGATTAACTTAACGATACGGCTGTTATACAGTCCCAAAGCCGC
>JAIRZF010000302.1 GCA_031267385.1 Dysgonamonadaceae bacterium
AAACCTTTCTTTCTCTTACTAATGACGAAGAGAACGCTAAAAAACTGAATCCTTTACTTGATAAATTGGCTACTTTATCCGGAAAAGAACGCATTTCGTTCTTTTTTATAATCCTGGAAGAAATTTCATCGGGTAATAATTCCCCGGACAATCGCCGTATTCAAAAAGTACGCGATTATGTAAGCCGTCATTTTTAACAATTAAAAAGCAATTAAAATGGAAGTGTCATTATTAAATCCCGATACGATTGGGAAAGGTATATCCGAGCGTCAACAACGTATTCTGGACGAAATACTGCAATTGCAGAAAGATCAAAACCAACTGCTGGCAAACATTCATTCCGGAATGAAACCAACGGCATAAATGATGGCTGATATATGCACCTTTCCTGCAGGACGTCGGTAGCAATCAACAATTAAAGTCTTATCCGGAAGATAAAATGCATGTTCTCATGCAACGTTTTTTTGTTTTTCCGTTTTATTTAAAATGAGTGAGCTCGAAGTTTATGTAAGGTATTAATTTTTAGAGAAATAATCCTATAATTACAAGGAAAAACCATAGAAGTATGTACCTTTGATGCAAAGATTCGGAACTCAGAGCGAGAACGTATCTCTATGCCTTGATTGTCGATGGAAAGAAAGTGAATACGAAACGAATGATTTTAACGAAATAAAAGAGGTGAGTGATGAAAATAAAACTTTTAATTTTATCAGCAATCGTATTTTTCATACCCGTCGGCTGTGATAAAAATGCCGGCAATGAAGAATTTGTTCCTCAAACAATTACTCCGATTCTGATAGAGCAAGGCGTTTTATATGGAGAACGCAGAAATATTACACAGTGCGAAATGATAATTAAAACGCCGGGCGAATGGGATAATCTGATAGCAGTCATGAACAGCGATCCCCTGTCGAGCTATTATTTTCAAGGGAAAGACGTCGATTTTTCCAACTATCAGGTAATTGCTGTCTTTGATGAACTCCGTGACAAAAGCGGATGGAGCATTGACATCACTGATATTACCGAGTACGAGGATTGCATCACAGTTACGGTACAAAACTTACAGAAAGGAAGTGTCAATCCGGCTACAATTCGTCCGTTCCACATCATTATGATTCCTGCTTCGGATAAGAAAATTGTTTTTCAACAAAAAGACGAAACGGAAGAAGAATTTGAAAATCCATTTAGAGATAATATCATCGGCACGTGGAAATTAATTGAAATTGAAAGTCGACTCAATTATCAGGAACCTGATACAATTGATTATTCGAAAAGCAACATTATATATGATTTTCGTTCGGATGATATATTGGTAATTACAGGTTATGTAAACGATGATTTGTTGGAAGGTGAACATCTTTTCAGTTATCAAAAACCGAATGTTTGCCCTACGTGTCTGCCGGGGCCTAATCTGCAAATAGATGACCGGAAGGCTGTTAATTGTTTATCATTCAAGAAAGACAAGAAAATGACTATGGGCTGTGAAGACATAATTACCGAGCAGGTAGTGGACGAAAACGGATTGATAATAGAACAGGGAAATGTACTCAAACGGTATAAAACTTTTGTCCAATTTTAGATAAAACGGAATAGGAGCAAGTGATGAAAACAAAAAAATGATTTTCTCAGTATTTGTATTAAATTATGTATATATGAAAAAAATTATTTGTACAGTTATGCTTTTCGCTTTTTTAGCGAATGTATCGGCGCAACTGAACGCGGCGTTCTCCGTGAGCGACACGATTACCGTCGAATATCAGCGGAAATACCTTGCCCCCAACAATGTCTTTTCGCTGCAATTTGATTCCCTTTTACGCGATTGGCGCTCGCCGGAAGGCTCTCCGGTAAATTATGATAAAGATGTTAAAGTCCGTATTTCGCTTACCATTAACGGTCAAAATTATCAACCCGTCCTCACATTACTGAACGGGGGACAGCAATATGCCATTGCGCACGGACTTCGGTTCAAGTTGCTTGCGGTAGAACCGCGTCCGTCTTCGGAAGTCAAACCGTCGGATTATAAAATTACGATGGTTGTTCAAGACTGCGAAGACGTCGGCCAATACCTCATCGCCGGTCAGTTTGAAGAAGCCCGTAAAGTGATCGACGACTGGCTGAAAGAACCTAAAGAATGGGTGATTCCCGCCAATATATTGTTTCCTGCTTACGAATTGGGAAAACTCACCGAGTGGCTGGAATATCATCTCGCCGTTTCCGATGCGCAGATATTGTGCTATGAATGTATCAAAACCAACCCCACTCAAAGCGAAATCATTATTTCGTATTCCAATCAAGGCGTATATAACTACAAAGTACTTGATGTTCGATCCGGTTTACCCATGCAAACCGGTGGATTTCACGATTTTGACGGCACAAGTCTGCTGTTGTTACAGGTAGATTATACCACCAACCGCTTTGAAGCGGTCAAGGACTTGTTTTTCACGGGGAAATCCAATGAATTTAGTGTGACGGATGAATTTGAAAGTCCCGGCGATTTTGGATCCCAAAGGCTGTATTACGAAGAATTGCACCAACTGTTTTTTTATGGAACCATCGTCTGGATGGGACGTGGCGAAATTGAGTATCCGAAAATTTGGAATATTCCGGATGAATACCCTCTTACGGCACAACGCGATATTGTTATGCCCAAAAACGGTTTTGAGATTGTGGGGGCTGGAACTTGGCAACCGTCCTCGGAAAACCTGGAAACCGCCTGGCTCTCTGTCATGCCCTTGCTGTTGTCCAGACAATTTATCGCAGCCAATCCTGAAGAAAAAGTGAAGGCGTATTTTTATCAGCCGAGCGTTGGCGTGGGAAATCCACGGGATTGGAAATGGATTTTTATTTTACGTAATCAATCACATCCCTTGTACAATCAATCCCTGCCGACTGCTATTGACAATATCGCCCATAGCTCCTCTCCCGAGTGTAAACTGTATCAGAATGTTCCCAATCCTTTTTCGCAAAATGCGCAAATCAAATGTTATCTGCCCGAAAGCGTGAAGGCGGCTTCGCTGACTATTTACAATTTACAAGGCAAACAGTTGAAACAAATTCCGGTTACACAACGGGGCGAAAGCGTAATTGATATTTCCGGCTCGAAGTTTCCGGCGGGGACTTATCTCTATATCCTGATTGCCGACGGAAAGAAAATAGATACAAAACGAATGATTTTAACGAAATAAAGAGCGCATTTGTCATTGCGGGCTTGACCCGCAATCTCCTAAAAACAACGTTCCATTTTCAGGGGATCCCGCGTCAGGCGCGGGATGACAGGCTTTTGAGACAGCCTCTCTTTATATAATATAATTATCTGAAAATAAACAAGATAAAAACAATAGAAGACTATGCTGGTAACGGATAAGTAACGAGCGAAACTCTTAGTATCACAATGTT
>JAIRZF010000080.1 GCA_031267385.1 Dysgonamonadaceae bacterium
AATTGTATTTGCTCGTTTCATTTTTTTCGTTTATAAATATAAATTTCAGGTCGCATAATATCGGTGTGAATTCCCAGTAACTGTTTTAATTCAAGTTTCAGTACATTTTTGCTGACAAACTCATAACTGTATACACTGCCCTGGACTGTCCCGTCACTGTAATTCAATATCCCGATAATCAGAAAATTCGAAATCCCTTCAAACCAGTAAGACGCTACTCCGGATTGATATTCTTTCGATTCGTAAGAGTATGTGCTCACTTTCCCGTCGGAAAGAAATTCAATATGTTCGGAAGGTTCAAAAGGCTGAAGTGCTCCTCCGGGATAGGCGCGTTCTTTCAACTCCCATTTGCCCAAAATGGCAGCGGACGGATCGGATACGTCATTGTCGCATCCAAAAAGACAAAGCATGCATACGACAAGCAACATGCATGAAATAAACCGTTTGCTTTTCATAAAACTTTCTTTTTTTGATAGTTATATTTTTTTTCGTTTGCGATTTTTTTACATATCCGGCGCCGGTTCCTCCCTTCTTTCGGACCGCACAAAAATCCATCCACAAAGATATGAAAAAATATCACAATAAAAGATGTTTTGCAACATATACTGCAATATTTTTTTATAAATTAACCCGGTCTGGCAAGCATGTCAGTGAAATCGTCTTGCCTGTGCCGGTCCGTCATCGGTACGTAAATCTGGCTTATCCAAAACTCAGGTTGTATCATGTCCGTCATCTTATTTCTTATGCTTTACCAGCATAATCACCGGATTGGAATCTTCGTCTAATGTCGCGGCAATTTCTTTCAATTTGCCTTTCAACTTTCCTTTTTCATAGTCCTTGCGAAGTTCGAAGGCATTTATGGAACACCATGATCCACTTTCGTGATTTATAGGAGTCAGGGTAACCATATAGACTTCTTTTTTGTAAGAATAATCACCATTGTACACCGTATATCCGGAAATCGCTTTTTCCCGTGTATCGTACACAAAGTACGTTTTCGGAAACCCTGCTCCTTTATTAAAATCATATACATTCTCTATACTTTCCATGAAATAATAACGTTCGGATAACAGTTTCAAGACCAGCATTATTTCCGGATTCGTGGAGTGGACAGGAGGCGTTCGCGCAATAAACGGACGCAAACTGTAATCGGGCATTAAAGTATAGATGGTGTCGGATGACGGCTCCAATAGTATCCAGTTACCGTTAAACGGGGTTATTCTGCTGTAATTATCCGGTCCGGCCGCTCTCGTGCCTTCTTCCGTTCTCAAGAGTTGAATAAAGATCTTCTTCTCTTTAAACGGGGTTTTAATTTCTTTGGTTATGCTCCCGTCCCGCTTCGATACGAGAAGGAATGGTATCTCTTCATTTATTTCATCGTAGCAAATCAGATTGTCTTTATCATAATTAAATATTTCCCAATAAAACTGGGTTCCGCCTTCCTCTTTCTGTTTAAGACTTCGTTTAAAATGGCCCTCCAAATCATAGACCTGTATTTTTTTTGCATAGTGATCGTTTATAAACATTTCATTGTTGTCGTCATCCAATGTAACACCTCTACAAGATATGTATTCTTCTCCACCCTGCCCTTTACGATTTATCTTACGGATGGCTTTCCCTGTCCGGTCATAAACAAAAATATCACCGTCATTATTATAGTTTGTTACCAATATGATTTCTTCGCCTATAGCCTGTACAACCCACTGATTAACAAAATCATCGTTTGTTTCCAGCGCAATATATTCCACATCCGTAAAATCCTGAAGAATCAACTCTTTTTTTGATGAATAACTTTTCGTAATGTCAACCGTGATAAAATCATCTGTTGATTGTTTATTTCCTCCGCATCCCGTTGCTATAACCGGCAAGATGATAAATAAAAATAGATTTACTTTTTTCATGTTTATTAAGTTGGATATATTTAATGTTTCACATGACAAAGATTTGGGCGTCCGATGGCTACATAATTCGATGGAGGCGGACAAATCCAATCGTTCCCTCCCCGATATTCTGCACTGCCGTTACCGGACCATAAACGGCCGAACCGTCCGGGTTAAAAATGTACAGTTCGGCAACCTGTGCCGATACGGTTGTGACTGTCGCAAAGATGAAACACATTAAAATCATTCGTTTCATGAGGCATTCACTTTTTTTTATAAACGTATATAACAGGTTTCATTTCCAAGGTAAACCATTTGCCCAAATATCGTTCAACTTCGAGCACCATTGTCTTTCCATTGACAAAACTGTAGCGAAAAACAGTCCCCTGATTCACGTCGTCTTCACCGGGGTTTAGCATGCTCACAAAAAGCGAGTCTCTTACTAGCCAGTACATCTTATCGGCAGGTGTGAAGGTCTTTAAATCGTAGCTGTACGTCCTCAAGATTCCGTCCGGAAGATATTCCGTGTATCCCGACGGTTCTACCGGCTGAAGTTCTCCCTCGGGGAAGGCGCGTTCTTTCAATTCCCATTTTCCCAAAATGGTATCGGATGCGTCCTTCTCGCATCCCGACAGACAAAGCACGCATACTGAAAGCAACATGCATGAAATAAACCGTTTGCTTTTCATAAAACTTTCTTTTTTTTGATAGTTAGACTTTTTTTGTTTGCGATTTTTTTACATATCCGGCGCCGGTTCCTCCCTTCTTTCGGATCACACAAAAATTCGTCCACAAAGATATGAAAAAATATCACAATAAAAGATGTTTTGCAACATATACTGCAATATTTTTTTATAAATTAACCCGGTCTGGCAAGCATGTCAGTGAAATCGTCTTACCTGTGCCGGTCCGTCATTGGTACGTGAATCTGGCTTATCCAAAACTCAGGTTGTATCATGTCCGTCATCTTATTTCTTATGTTTTACCAGCATGATCACCGGATTGGAATCTTCGTCCAATGTCGCGGCAATTTCTTTCAATTTGCCTTTCAACTCCCCTTTCTCGTATGCTTCCACTAATTGGTGGGCTTCTAAAGGCTGCCATGATTCGATTTCGTGATTGACAAGTTTTAGTGCGTTCATGTATATTTCTTTTTTGATTGAATAGTCGCCATTGTAAACAGTATATCCGGAAAATGCCTTTTCCTGCCTGTCGTACATGAAAAAAGTTTTGGGAAATCCTTCTCTTGTATTCCA
>JAIRZF010000100.1 GCA_031267385.1 Dysgonamonadaceae bacterium
ATACCACCGTTATCCATCGGTACGCCGTCAATTACGATTAACGGGTCGTTACTTGCATTCAGGGAAGCGCCGCCCCGGATACGGATTTGATTCCCGCTTCCTGCGCGTCCGCCGGTAGAGGTGATTTGTACGCCGGCCACTTTACCCGTAATCAGTGAAGCGGGATTCGTAACCAGTCCCTTTTGAAAATCCTTTTCACCAATGGATGTGATAGAACCGGTCAGATCGCTTTTTTTCATTGTTCCGTACCCGATAACAACCACTTCTTCCAGTAATTGCGCATCTTCTATCATCAGGATGGATAATGGCGTCGATGGATCCGTAACGGTCAGTTCCACGGGAACAAAACCTAAATAATTAATGATTATCGTGCTTACGGCAGGGACATTTTCAAGGACAAAATTGCCTTCAAAGTTTGTGGCGACTCCAAGTGATGTGCCTTTCACGGTCACACTGGCTCCAATCACAGGTTCTCCTGAGGATTTCTCTTTTACATTACCACGAATGGTCACATCTTGCGCCACAACAGATACGGCAAAAAAGAATGACATGAATAAGGGCAGGAAAATCCGGCTAACAGAAAAGATTAATTTTTTCTCCATGTTCAACTATTTTAAGGTTAATAAATCTACATCTTATATTATAATGCTTTCGGGACAAAGATAGTTTTTTAAACATGGCGATTCCTCAGCCGAGTAGACAAGGAGTAGATTTGCACAAACATCAAATCACTGATTATAACGCATTTAAAGTTTGAAACGAAAGGATGAAAAGTAGATAATCATGAGATTCCGGAAAGACTAATTTCCTATTTTCATGACCCATTTTTCAAATTCGTCCCGGGGTACAAGGGTTTTATTTTTTATCTTATTCTTATAATTATACACTGTTTGAGTCGAACACCGGAGGAAAGAAGCGATCTTGGCATTATCTTCTATGCCCAACCGAATCAGGGCAAATACACGAACTCCGGTATGCAGGAGATCTCCTTTTTTCAGGTCAAACCGTTCTTCTTCGAACAACAAAGCATTGAACCCGGAAACAAAATCCGGATATATCCGCAAAAAAGAAGAGTCAAAGTATTTATAGAATTCTTTTAATTCATCATCAATAAAACGCGATGATTTCAGGCTTTTTACCAAATCTTCAATCTGTCCGGCCGCAGCCTTCTGACTTAAACTCTTCCGGTAATTATCCAGTTTTTCAATGTAGTTTGAGCATAAATCCAAAAAATGTCCGATGTATTCTTCTTTCAGGAAATTCGCTTCCGACAAAGACAGGTTCAGTTCTTTCAGTTGTAAGTTCATCCGGTTCAGTTCTTCATTTAAGATATGAGACTGTTCATTGGCGTTCTGCAAGCCTTTATTTGAGTTATTCAATTCTATGTTTTTATCAAACAACTCTCTTCTGGTTACGGACAATTTACGCATTTGCCGATAAATATAAAATAAGGCAATGAATAAAAAAATCGAAAGAATACTAACCAATATGGAAATCATCCGGAGCTTTTCACTTTGATTTTCTATTTTTTGCTGGTAAGCATTGGTTATTACAGGTTGTATTTTTGCAATTTCGATGTTACGTAACCGGGCATTGTAAAAATTGGCATCAGCCATTGCTTTCTCCACATAATTATTGGCTCTCTGCAGATCTCCGTCCTCATACAGTATGGAAGCCAGAACAATGAGGGAAGACTGTTCTCTGACCGCAGCTTTCATATCGGAAATAGCGGATAATATCAGATACTTTTTTTGCATATACAAATTCCCGGTTTTGTAATAAGAATCTGCCAGTGTAGCGGCCGTCATCGCATATAAATGATTCTCCTGTGACAAACTATCCAACCGGTTGAGACAGATCTGTTCCATTTCGTCATATTGTCCGGATTCTACTAACTCCTCCAGGTGCGCCACAATATATTCATTTGAGGATTTATCCGAAACAGAAAGCAATGTATCACGATAAGCCTTAAAAATCTCCGAATACTTTTGGGAATAGATCTCATCCCGGATGTAGAAACACAGATTCAGATAAGTATGCTCGTAACGTAAAAAATAAATCGCCTTCAAATGATCCGGCAGATGATTCCGGTCAATTGTACTTAAATTATCCAGCGACTCTTTATACATCCCCGATATGTACAAAAGAAATGATAAGTTCAATTTCGCCTCATTCAAACGTTCGGGATCATTATGCTGCTCTGCTATTTGTATATTCGCATGGACATAGTACATCGCAGAGTCGCAGGTGTAAGCCTTGTACTCATCATACAGCTTATTATGTATATTATAAGTCTCAACATAAGTCAACTGTTTATCTGCAAGCATCGATTTAAGAGTACTGATACGCAATTCCTTTTTATCAGTATACTCCGATTGATTACTGATCGTGTAATCCAATACCTTCATCAGAGAATCAATCTCCGAACCAGCAAACAAATTATTAAAAATGCCTGCAAAGAAAACGATGGTCAATAGTCTTTTCATGAAACAAAGCATTATTTTAGATTTTAATGAATCAAACTTTCCTGTCATTGCCGATATTTCAATCCTGTTTGGGTCTTTTTATTCTGTCAGTGAATCTATAAATTCTCCAAACCGCAAAATCTTCCCGCTATTCACTTTGTTGAAAAGCAAGTGTTCAAAATCCTTTTGCTTCTTCTTCAAATCAACCGTTTTTAGTAGTTCGGCTGTTGCCTGCCTGAATTCCTGCAAGTTATAAATCCCACAACGTTTTGATAGAAAATCATAATCCGGCTTGGATTGCGCCAATAAAAACATCAGGTCGTAAAAATCACGTCCTTTGGAACGAGCTAACATGGCAGCGATTTTCATGCTGCACAAGACACCATCGGAAGGAACAGGAAACGGGAAAAAAAATCCGCAACCCCTGATATTTGTGACAACAGGAGGATAAATGATCCCCTGGTCCTGACTTTCGATCTTTATCAAAAAGCGTTCTTCCTTGTGTCCGCTCAATCCCAAGTCAAACAACAGTTCCGGGAAATGAATATTACGCCGGAAAGCCGTCAGCTTCGGATTTTCTTTATCTTTCACCTCTACTCGTAATCCCGAACGTTCCAAAAACTGGACCACTCCGTCTGTCATTTCAATAAACTCATCTTTCGATAAGTCTTTGCAGTCGAAATCCAAATCTTCGGAAAACCGGTCTATCCCTTTTACTAAGCGCAGGTTTGTACCACCAATAAAAGTCATCTTTTGGATGTATGGAGTAGAAGAAAGATAGTCCAGAATAATCAACTGCAAATACTCTTTCAGTATGTGCTTATCAAAAATCGAGGTCTCGCGGATTTGAGCCGGGAAATAATTCTTTATTTGTTCAATCCGTATCATAAATCGTAAGTCTTAAGAAGTAATTTTACCCGATGGTCAAGCGCCTTGCTTTGGAACTTAGCACAGTGATCCATCAGTAAATCCTTGTTTAAATCATCGTGCAGGTAATCCTCATCCAAGCGCAATTCTTCTAATTCCTGCTCGCTATCATAGAACGGATAAAGATACAGCAAATCAAGCAAAGCTTTTTCGGGTGTGGCAAACTGGATGGTGCGGTTGCCTGCCATTGGCTTCAATTCATATCCGAACATCACGTTTTCTTTGACATTCTTATAAGAGTATTCGCCAAAGTCATTACTAAATGAAGCTGTCTTCAGGGTTGTTACACCGGTAATCTGTACCACTGCTTCCGGTATCATTCCATAGAATGACAATGCTGTGTGCAGGCTGATATAGGACGGGCGGTAAATCCGATTGGCAAAATAAAGGGAATAATCCGGCTTGTTCTTATAGTCCGGGAAAGCAAAATACCCCTGTCGCAACCGGATAAGATACCCTTTTTTCAGCCATCGGGTAAGATTATTCCGATCAAAACCGGGCTGCCATGCATATACCTGATAAATATTAAAGCATGCCAAATCGAATAGTTGATCCTTAAATTCCAGAAAGTTCATTTTTTATTTTGTTTCTATTATGCAGCAAATATAGTGCATTTCTTGGAAAAAGAAAAATTTCAAGCCTGAACTACCGGCAGCAAAGGTGGATCTTCCGATAGATCCAAAACACATCTAACACAGTAAGAATCAGCACAAAACACGATGAGAATACAATTGTAGGCAGCAAAGCTCCGGAAGTTTCCGTAATACCCAGTACCGCTAATTTCGGGAAATAAAATCCCCTGATAATCCATGCGGAAACAATTCCTGAAATACCTACTGTAATATTCAGGAATACAACCAGTACCGAATAAGGTCGAACCAAAGTCCGGCGATCAAATCCCAACAATAGAAGGTCATTCAAAGTCTGACGATCCTTATATACCATCAAATTGATGCTCAACAACATCAGCCCCATTGCCGGCAACAGTACCAAGGCGCCGACGATTATCACTGCAATGATCAAAATCGTCAGAAAATACGATAATTTTCCTTGTTCACCTTGATTGTCATTCACTTCATAATTTGATTTTTCAGCAAAAAACCCGGCAATCTTAGGATCTGCAGGATTCTTAACTTCAATTATCAAACGGGATATCTTTTCAGATCCTTCGTCCGCTCCGGCAAATTTATTATTCGACCAGACCATGAATGTCTCCGGAACCAAAATGGTATTCAGATCATTTGAGAACCCGACAATACGCCCTTTGAACTCCTCATAAATTCCATTTCCATACAATAGAACCTGAAATTCTATTTGTTGAATGATCGATTCTGAAATCTGAGGTAAGCCCTGACTTCCGGAAAATCCGAAATTATAAAGATTTAAATAATCCCGCGGGATAATAATCGGGATCAAACCCGACTTCTCATCCCATTTCCATTCCTTATTTGAGATCCGGTTCAATAATTTGTCGGGCACAGATTCAAAGAACATCTCCGTCGCCAGCTCAGATCCCCGGCCGGAAAGAGAAATCATGGCTTTTACCTGATACTGACATGGAGTAAAATAAGAGACCGATCGTACAAAGTCCTGACGTTTTATTTCATCTATTTCCGAAGATTTGAATATCGAAACTCCTTCGGCAAACGCAGAAAGGACAGAGATCTTCTTATTTACAACCATAAAGCCCGGCTTAAGCAAGTTTGAATCCGACAAAAATAACGGTTTTACATCTTCTCTGAAACAAAATGCGGAAAACAGGATTATCATCCCCGCCAATGTAGCGAAAGCATATCCGAGCAACTGGGGAATACTGATATTTTTTCTTAATAATTTCCCCGGTAAACGATGATATTTGAATCTTTTACTCATAGTTCAAACGTTTGTTGATACTCAAACGGATACTCTTCTCCCAGTGTAGAAAGCAACAAACCCGCATCTTTCCGGGCCAACTCTTCTTTGACAATACCGGCTACTACGGCAATATTTTCTTCATCCAGATGGCTGAAAGGTTCATCCATCAATATAAAATCGAAAGGTTGGCACAATGCCCTGATAATCGCCACTCGCTGTTGTTGTCCGAATGACAACCGGGCAACTTTTTCTTTCATCTTTTCTTCCAGCCCGATTCTCACAAACAAATCGCTGATTTCGACTGGAGTTTTGTGATCCGTCAACTGATTTTTTACGATCACATTTTCGATGGCAGTCAGGTCCGGGAAAAGCCGGAGGCCTTGAAAAACACAACTGATCTTCGTCCTTCTCACTTTTATCCATTGAGCCGGAGTCAAAGTGTTGAGTTTTGCCTGATCCAATAAAATATCTCCTGTGTAATCCGTCCTTTCGCCGAAAATATAGCTAAGCAATGACGATTTACCTTTCCCGGACGAAGCCCGTATCAGATAATTCTTTCCCCGGTGAAAAGCAAGCTCTTTAGACCAAATTTCCGATACAGAATTACCTGTACCGGAAATAAAGTCAGGCAATACACGATTGACCTGTATCTTATCCATAAATTAAAATCATTATTTAAAGGCGGTATCATCCACCAATTTCAAAATGGTTTTTAATGAATTTTGTTTACTGTCTTTAAATTTAAGAGAAAAAATAACTTCACCCTTTTCATTGGCATAGTAACTCATGTCTTTAAATGGCTTCAGAACCGATAATCCCATATTAACTTCCGGAGAAATATTCTGCAACAACGTCCGTAAATTTTCCGGATAGGTTTCCAAATCCAGATTCATATAGACTAAAGCCGGAGATTTTTTCAGGATCTCCGCCATCGGATTGCTCTTCAGGTTAGGACTGAATCCTTTTCCCGTAAATGAAGCAATGGCGTCGGCGTCGTCCGTAATCAGTACCCGTTTATCTTTATAACCGATATAAATTCCTATCATAAACGGAGTTGATATCACATAATAATCGCCACTTTGTTTCAACATCTCTTCGGGAAACAACGCCAATAAACGTTCAAAATCACCGTCATTCTTCAAAGTGAAACTCAATCCTGCCAACGGCAACGGAAGCGGTCCCTGAGCTAAATTATATATGCTGAATAGCATGTCTCCTTCTATAATGTCAAAAAGCGTCTTGACTGTAGGATCTTCCAAGATTTGCAAATAAGAAGGATTTGCTCCCGACGGCATTTGCATTTGAGACAAGCTTTCCATCATCAATTTAAGATATTCTTCCCAATTAACTGATAATTTTGTCAATAAATAGGATTTTTCAGGAAAATCTTCCAACAGAGCAGTATTGGATTCTTTCTTGATGACCGGATATTTTTTCACGAACTCGTCTACCTTCGATTGAGGAGACATACGTACCAAGGCTTTAAGTTCTCCATCCTCAAAATTGACATAGGAATGTACATAGGAATCGGCAAACTCGTTCAAATAAGACGGCATTTTAACTACACCGGACATCTGCTCCATCAACTTTAAAAATTCACCATAAGACATCCAAAAACCGATGTCATAAGGTTTTTTCTGAAACGCAGCGAAATCCGCTACACTCAAGATGCTTTTATCCGAAGGAAGATTAAATAGTAATTCATGATCAAAAGCGCTCAGATCACCTCCTGATAATTGCAACAGGTTGTCATTCCACGCAATTATTACTTCGTTGCAATCTATGATTTTGTAATCTCCCTTGTCTTCCACTTCCGGAAGATTCTGACCTTGAATCTGGGATAACTCCGTCATTTTCTTTTCAAAAGTACTCCGGTTATCCATTTTGAAATTTGCCGAACAATAAAAACCATCACCCTCTTTGACTCCATAAACATAGATCTTTTCAAAATCCAGTCCGGAAGATTTCGGATCTTTCAAAAACTCATCTATAAACTTCTGAATACCAGTATCCATACTCGCCATTTTGCCCTGAACTTTTTGAAAAAGTTTGTAATCCGGAAGCTTATTCAAACCTCCTTTTTGAACCATTTTCTGAGCTTCAAACGCGACAACAAAAGTAGCATTAGATGGAATCACGCTCAGTTGAGAAGTTGTTTCCTCTTTACAGGAAGAAAACAACATCACTCCTGCAAGAAATACAAAAAATAAATTTTTATACAATTTCATACCGCTAAATTTTAATGATATTTACAGTTAACTCTATAGACAGCAAAGATATTCATAATTTTATTATATTCACTAAAATTTGTTAAGTTTTCTACCGACATTTTGCCCCGGGACAAGTACAAATACAAATAATGAACGTCATTCAGAAACCGCATTCTTTAACTTTTGACAGCCCGCCCCTGTATCCCTCTCGTTTTTAAAATTTACAGTCCTGAATGATAATCTTTTAAATATTTTCACTAGATTTGTTAGCTTGAAATGAAATACGATTTGGTTTAACTTTATAATAAAAATATCATGAGACGAAAAATCAGAATGGGAATGGTGGGAGGAGGCAATGGCTCTTTCATCGGGTCGGTACACCGCATCGCTGCAAACCTCGATGGACAGATTGAACTGGTTTGCGGATGCTTCAGTTCTTCGTATGAAAATGCTCTGGCCACCGGTCGTGAGTTATTTTTACCGGATGACCGGATTTATGCTACTTATACTGAAATGATTGAAAAAGAGGCTTTACTGCCGGACGGAGAACGGATGGATTTCATTTCTATCGTAACGCCTAACCACGTCCATTTCGAACCTTCCGTGCTGGCTTTGGAGAAAGGTTTTCACGTCATGCTCGATAAACCTATGACTTTCAGTCTTGATGAAGCTCATAAACTCTGTGACAAAGTAAAAGAAACCGGATCATTATTCGGACTCACACACACCTACACCGGTTATCCAATGGTGAAAGAAGCCCGTCTTCGTGTCGAAAGAGGAGATCTGGGAAAAATTCGCAGGATCTATGTGGTATATCCTCAGGGTTGGTTATCCGAAGATGTGGGAAACTCCAACAAACAAGCTTCCTGGAGAGTTGATCCCAAACGTTCGGGAAAAGCCGGTTGTATGGGTGATATTGGAACGCATGCCTATAATCTGGCGGAATATATTACAGGCTTGCAGGCTACGGAGGTTTGCGCAGAATTAAATACTTTTGTTCCGAACAGACTGCTTGACGATGACGGGGTTGTGATGATCCGTTATGAGGGTGGAGCTCGTGGAATGTTGGCGGCTTCTCAAATTGCAGCAGGAGAGGAAAACGAGTTGAGTATCCGTATATATGGAGAAAAAGGAGGATTGGAATGGCATCAGGAAGAACCGAATACCATGATCCTGAAATGGAATGATAAACCAAAAGAAATTATCCGTACTTCCACCGGATGGATGTCTTCGACGGCAGCTCACAATTCCCGGGTGCCGGGAGGGCATCCGGAAGGATATATCGAAGCGTTTGCCAACATATACCGTAATTTCGCATTGGCTCTCCGGTGTATTCTCAACGGGGAGAAACCCAAACCGGAATACCTGGATTTCCCCGGTGTAGAAGATGGTCTCAAAGGAATGCAATTTATCGAAACAATTGTAGCCTCCTCAGCAAGTGATACAAAATGGATGAAAATCATAAAATAAAACATGGAAAATCAAATTATGGAGAGGATATAATGAATTATATTAATATGCTTAAATGACATGGTTTGTCTACGATTTGGCCTGTTTTGTCCACTTTTCTAATTCAGCGCTGATTATAGACATACTTTTATCGCAAATTCTAAAAATAAGATTATGTTATTTAAGTCATTTAAAACAATCATTCTAACAACAATTACTTGTATGTTGGGACTCACAGCACAGACACAAATCTATGTTAAATCAGAATATATACCACATTCTAATTTTAAAGATGCAAACGGAAATAATCCCGGAGGAAAAGCCAATCTGAAGACAATAGATGGAGGTATAAGAATACCTGTTTCTATAAAAATGGATGAAAATGACAAGCCTACTGCTTGGGCTATTGCGTTAAGTGGAACGTATGCATCAATGGGTGGAGCTAAAGGCTTGTCAAAAGAATACTATATGCCTGAAATCTTAAATGCACAAATGGGGCTAATATACATGCGACCATTAAACGGAAAATGGTCTATGATTGCCATATTGGGTGCAGGAATATATAGCTCTGATTTAGACAATATTTCAGGAAAATCAATATTAGGGCAAGGCGGAGTATTATTTATAAGGCATGCTAAACCAAATTTTGATTGGGGAGCCGGGGTTGCAATAAATAATGCACTTGGTTATCCCATGATATTCCCTTCTTTTTATCTGAATTGGCGTTTAGAGGGTAGATATGACTTCAAATTGTCTATGTATGATTCGTTTGAAGTAAGTTTAGGATCTCAAATCAAGGATAATTTCAAGTTAAGTATCGTTGGAGAATCAAAAGGACTGATGTCTGCGGTGCAAAAAGACGGAAAGGCCATGTATTATGTCACTCAATATGGACATGCAGGTATCCAGCCGGAATATAAAATAGCTGAAAGTTTTGCCGTTTTTGCAACCGGAGGAATCTCTTTTGCACGAGATACTTATTTTCAATCACGAACATTAAAAGCATTTTTTGATGGTAAAGAGGATTACCCTCATTTTAATATATCCGCCTATTTTTCTGTCGGAATAAAATACGGGTTCTAATAATCACGTTCATAAAACGTTTAAATTAAAAGGTTAGGGAATAATATAATGCCCAACAGCAAGCAACATAATCCGTTATATCATTTCCTAATGGAATCAAAATTCCGTTGGTACAGACACCTTATACTTGTCTTTTCTATCGGAGTAATCCTTGCTAATCATATTTATATTACTTACGAAGGACAGACAGAATATATAAACGTTTATGGGATTATGGCAGGCTACATGTTGGTTTACCTATCCGTTTTATACCTGAACCTATATATGCTCATTCCTCGATTATTATTAAAAAACAAACATATAGAATACATCCTCATACTATTGGGTACAATGTTTCTTCTTTCATTGGGGGATATTTATGCAGAATACTGCATATATAAATGCTATGATATTCCGTTCGGTCAATACTCTTTTTTTTCTCCTGGACGGAACTGGTTTATAGACTTATTTTCCAATTTCTTTATTTTCACACTATACCTTACAAGTATTTCTGTAGTTGCTTTTTATAAGAATTGGATTGATAACACGGAAAAAGTAGAACGGCTGAAAACGGAACAACTACATTCCGAATTAGATAACCTGAAAAGCAGAATTAGTACCGAATTTCTTTCAAACAAATTACATCAAGCGGCTAAACTTTGCAGGACACATCCGTCTAAATCGTCTCAAATTCTATTGCAACTTAGTCGTGTTTTGAGGTACCAGTTATATGATTGTAGTAGGGAGAACGTCTTGTTAAGTTCTGAAATAAAATTCCTCAATGATTATCTTGACCTTGAAAAAACTTGTAATAATAATCTTGATTTTAAAATCATAACTCCCGAAACATTACCCAACTGCCTTATTCCACCATTATTGCTACTATCAATCGTTGAGAAATCATTAAAACATTTATCAGGTCGAGAAGATTCTATTTGGATAAACCTCGAATTTAGTTTTGTTGGGAAGAGATTAATATTCACTTGTAAGGACAATCGGGAAATTATTGAAATGACGGAAAGAGTTGAGGATTATTTAACTCTATACAAACGCTTGGAATTGTTACAAAGTTATAAATATGAGCTAAATACATTGTCGGATAAAGTCCAAAATCAATATAAAGTTATTTTTCAATACGAAATATAGAAATGCTTTTCAAAAAGATAAATATCACCATATTAAAACTTCTGAAAGACAAGAAATTCAATGTTTTCGTACCTGTTTTCTTACTGTTTATAATAGGAATCCTGACTATTGAAATGACTTATAACAATAGAGAGAAATATAGCAGATATGAGTATTCCGTGTTATACGAATGGATCGTCTATTTCAGTGCTATAACAAGTGTTATCTATCTTAACTTACAGGTATTAGTTCCCCGATTTTTACTGAAAGGACGGCTGACAAGATATGTGTGTATTATTGGATTGTGCGTAATAGGCGCTTTAGTAGCTATTGTTACC
>JAIRZF010000106.1 GCA_031267385.1 Dysgonamonadaceae bacterium
AAAGCCAGCCGGGATTTTCATTCCTGGGCGCGTAATTATCAGCTGAATGACGGCAAAGGCGACCGGATGACCCTGCTCAACAATTGGGAAGCGACGTATTTCTCTTTCGATGAAGATAAATTGAAAGAGATCATGAAAGAAGCAAAACAACTGGGAGTCGATCTGTTTTTACTGGACGACGGATGGTTCGGAAATAAATACCCCCGGTCAAACGACAGGACATCGCTGGGCGACTGGGAGGCGACAAGCAGCAAATTGCCGGGAGGCGTTCCCGCCCTGGTAAACGCAGCAAAAGAAACCGGCGTGAAATTCGGGATCTGGATCGAACCGGAAATGATCAGCGTGAAAAGTGAACTTTATGAGAAACATCCCGACTGGGCTATCACTTTACCCGATCGCACGCCTTATTTCTTCCGTAACCAACTCGTCCTGGACATGAGTAATCCGGCAGTACAAAACTATGTGTTCGGTGTCGTAGATAAACTGATGATCGAGAATCCGGACATTGCATTTTTCAAATGGGATTGTAACAGTCCCATCACCAACATCTATTCACCTTATTTAAAGGATAAACAAAACCAGCTTTATATCAATCATACACGCGGAATTTACACTGTTTTTGAACGTGTAAAAGACAAATATCCAACCGTTCCCATGATGTTATGCTCCGGAGGAGGGGCGCGTTGCGACTACGGATCCTTAAAATACTTTACTGAATTCTGGTGTAGTGACAATACCGATCCGGTAGAACGCCTGTATATCCAATGGGGATTCTCACAGTTCTTCCCGTTAAAATCCATGTGTGCGCATGTTACCAGCTGGAACAGAAACGCAAGCATCAAATTCCGCACCGACGTAGCCATGATGTGTAAACTCGGTTTCGACATCAGACTGAAAGAAATGAGCGAAAAAGAACTAAGCTATTGCAAGGGAGCTGTTGCCAACTACAACCGCCTGAAAAAGACAATCCTGGACGGCGACCTTTACCGGCTGGTTTCTCCTTACGACGGGAATCATATGGCGATGATGTGCACCGATGAGACGAAAAACAAAGCGCTGCTTTTTGCTTACGATATTTTCCCCCGGTACGATGAAAAAATTTTCCATGTGAAACTGGAAGGCCTTGACCCTGAAAAAACATACAGGGTTGAGGAAATTAATCTGATGCCGGACGCAAAATCTTCCCTCAGGGCAAACGGGCAAACTTTCTCCGGCGATCACTTGATGAAAATCGGATTAAGAGTATTTTCAACGGCAAAACTCAATAGCAGGATTATCGAAATTACTGCGGAATAAATCGGGAAAAATTTCTAACTTTGCGGTCTAATGATTGATCAATTCACCATAGAAAGGATCCAGTCGGCCGCTCAGATCAGCGATGTCGTTTCAGATTTTGTAACCCTGCGCAAACGCGGGGTTAACTATGTCGGCCTGTGTCCTTTTCATGAAGATAAAACACCTTCTTTCTACGTATCTCCGGCTAAAAATATCTGTAAATGTTTTGCTTGCGGAGAAGGCGGCACCCCCGTTCACTTCGTGATGAAACACGAACAACTCACCTATTATGAAGCGCTCAAATACCTGGCTAAGAAATATGGTATAGAAGTGAACGAAATAGAGTTGACCGATGAACAAAAACAAGCCCAGGGAGATCGGGAAAGTATGTTTATCCTCAACGGATTTGCACAGAAAATGTTTTCTTCCAATTTGTTTGATCACCTGGAGGGTAAAACGGTAGGATTCTCCTATTTCAAAGAACGCGGGTTCAGAGAAGACACCATCCGGAAATTCCAGTTGGGTTATTCCCTCGAAGTACGGGATGGATTTACAAAACAGGCGCTGAATTCGGGATATAAACTGGAGTTTCTCGAAAAAACCGGACTTACTATCGTCCGGGAAGACAATTATGTAGCCGACCGGTTCCGGGGAAGAGTCATGTTCCCCGTTCTTTCACTGGCGGGAAAAGTAGTTGCATTCGGTGGAAGAACCCTGAAAAAAGACGATAAAACAGCCAAATATGTCAATTCTCCCGAAAGTGAAATTTATCACAAGGGAAATGAATTGTACGGGATCTATTTTGCCCGGCAAGCCATCGTGAAGCACGACCGGTGTTTCCTGGTGGAAGGGTATACAGACGTCATTTCCATGCATCAGGCCGGTATCGAAAATGTAGTTGCCTCCTCAGGAACCGCACTGACCCAGGGACAGATACGGCTGATCCACCGGTTTACAAATAACGTAACAGTCCTCTACGACGGAGACGCAGCAGGGATAAAAGCAGCCATCCGCGGGATCGATCTCTTACTTGAAGCCGGACTGAATATCAAAGTGGTGCTGCTTCCCGAAGGCGAAGATCCGGATTCTTTTGCACAGAAACAGAATGCCAGCCATTTCATCGAGTACATCAAAAAAAACGAAACCGATTTTGTCCGTTTCAAAACCAGCCTGTTGATTGAAGAAACAGGAAATGACCCGATTAAAAAAGCCCGGCTGATCAATGAAATTGTAGATACAATTGCAATTATTCCCGAAGAAATAATCCGCTCCGTTTACGTCAAAGAATGTTCCCGCCTGCTGGACACGGACGAACGTATCCTGGTCAGAGCCATCGCTAAAAAGAGAAAAGAACTCGCCGAACAAAAGCTGAAACTCATCAAGCAACAAAGTGGAATTACGGAACAATTTCAGACGGAACAAAATGATGCATCTCCATCCGGGATGCCGGGAACACAACCGGAAACCCTTCTCCCGGCCGATACGAAAACTTCTTCAGATACTTTCTTCGACAGCTTTGAAAAAGCAATCCTGCTCTTT
This sequence comes from Dysgonamonadaceae bacterium, assembly GCA_031267385.1. Taxonomy (GTDB): domain Bacteria; phylum Bacteroidota; class Bacteroidia; order Bacteroidales; family Azobacteroidaceae; genus BNXB01. The sequence goes on from JAIRZF010000106.1 coordinate 2,815, forward strand.
GTGATACGATATGGAGAACACATCCTTTATACCACAGAAAACCCTGATAACAAAGATTTAATCGCCATTTCCGTTGCCGAATACATCACTCAGGATCTTGAACAGGATGAACTGGTATTCGAAAACCCTGTTTATCGTCAAATATTGGCGGAAGCCTCCGGAAAATGCAAGCAGGAGGGTTTTACTTCCGAACGGTATTTCCTGAATCATCCCGATCCCGACATCAGCCGGCTTGCAGCAGATCTTGTAAGCGACAAGTATCCTTTAAGTAAAATCCATTCGAAATTCAAGAAGATGGAGGAAGAATCCGAACGGCTGGTAGAACTGGTTCCATACGAGGTCATGAATTACAAAGATGCTATTTTGAAAAAACGAATGGAAAACCTCAATCTGGAAATAAAAATAGCCCAGGAAGAAAACGATACCGGAAAAGTAACTCAACTGATGACGGAATTGTCGTTGTTGTGGCAGGAGTCGAAAAAATTACTCGCCAAACATCTTGGAGAAAGAATCATATTAAAATTATAATACTTAAATGCTGGAAAAATTATTTAAACTCAGTGAACATGGAACGAATGTGAAAAAAGAATTAATTGCCGGATTGATCACTTTTCTCACGATGTCTTACGTTTTAATCGTAAATCCGGTCATCCTTGGAGAGACAGGGATGGATAAAGCGGCCTTATTTACCTCAACAGCCATCGCCTGCGTTGCAGGTACCCTGTTGATGGCGTTTCTTGCCAATATTCCGATTGCCCTGGGCCCCGGAATGGGATTGAACAGTTTCTTTGCCTCCACCGTAGTGCTTACAATGGGATATTCCTGGCAATTTGCACTCACGGCGGTTTTTATAGAAGGCCTTATTTTTATCGTTCTGACGGCATTGAATGTCCGGAAAGTAATCATGGATAAAATGCCCAAAGTGCTAAAATCCGCCATACCGGTAGGCGTCGGAATATTCATTGCATTCATAGGCCTTCAACAATCGGGCTTGATTGTAAGAAGCGAACATACGATGCTTACATTAGGCTCCCTGGCCGATAGAGGAGTCTGGGTAACCCTCGCCGGGTTACTCGTAACCGGGATTTCATTGGCGCGGAATATCCCCGGAGCAATCCTTATCGGGATACTCACGGCAACTGTTTTCGGATTATTCCTGGGAATCACTCGCATGCCCGAAAGTAATTTAATAGCTCTGCCGCCCAATATCTCGCCGATATTTGCCAAGTTCGAATGGACGCATATCTTCTCTTTCGACATGTTGATCGTGGTATTCACTTTCTTGTTTGTAAACCTGTTCGATACGGTTGGAACATTAATAGGAGTCGCTTCAAAAGCAGGCCTGCTCGATAAAAACAAGAATCTCCCACAAGCTAAAAAAGCTTTTTATGCCGACTCTCTGGCAACCACTTTCGGCGCCATCATCGGGACAAGCACAATCACCGCATATGTGGAAAGTACTGCCGGAGTAGCTTCCGGAGGACGCACCGGATTGACGTCCGTCGGCACTGCCATGATGTTCTTTTTAGCCATATTTTTCGCGCCGGTCTTCCTGCTGGTGCCGATACAGGCTACCGCCACCGCTTTGATCATCGTAGGATTATTCATGCTAAGTTCTGTCGTCGAAATTAATTTCAATGATTTTACCGAGTCTGTCCCCGCTTTCCTGACCATAATCATGATGCCGTTTGCATATAGCATCGCTCAGGGGATCATTTTCGGTATCCTGGGATTCGTCCTGATCAAAACATTTTCAGGACGGGCAAAAGAAGTGTCTGCTGCCGTTTATGTCGTAGCTGCATTATTCCTGATCAAAATTATTACCGATTATTGTTTCGTATAACAAACAACCCACAATGCGATGTATTTCTTAGAAACAAAAAATGTTGTAAAACAATATGCAAATCACCTTGCCCTGGATCAGGTCAGCATCCGGGTTCCCGAAGGGAAAATTTTCGGACTCCTGGGCCCAAACGGAGCAGGAAAAACAACACTGATCCGGATCATTAACCGGATCACCGCCCCCGATACCGGAGAAGTCCTTTTTCAAGGCCGTCCAACGGTTGAAAACGATATTTATAATATCGGATACCTTCCCGAAGAACGCGGATTGTACAAAAAAATGAAAGTAGGAGAACAATCCATCTACCTGGCACGTCTTAAAGGCCTTAGCAACGACGAAGCAAAAAAACGCCTTACCGTGTGGTTTGAAAAATTCGACATCATGTCCTGGTGGAATAAAAAGCTGGAAGAATTGTCAAAAGGGATGCAACAGAAAGTACAGTTTGTCACAACAGTTATTCATGACCCTCAATTATTGATTTTCGACGAACCCTTTAGCGGATTTGATCCTGTGAACACCGAATTACTCAAAAACGAGATCCTTGAACTTAAAGACAAAGGGAAAACGATTATTTTTTCAACACACAACATGGCTTCCGTCGAAGAAATCTGTGATGAAATTGCATTGATCAACCATTCGAAAGTCGTACTGAGCGGAAATGTCGATGAAATCCGCTCCAACCATAGAACGAATACTTTCAAAGTACAGATTGCCGGTGATCCGGTGAAAATCGACCCCACAAAATGCAAAATTATCGGAGAAGAACGTAAACCTCATACTCCGGTACTACTCCGGATGGAAAAAACAAACGAAATATCAAATTCCGAATTTTTATCTTATCTATTGAAAGATAATGAACTCCTCTCTTTTCAGGAAGAGATCCCTTCCATGAATGATATTTTTATCAAAACGGTCAACAACTCTTAAAAAGAATAGTTATGAGCAAACTAGGAATAATAATAAATCGCGAATATTTTACCCGGGTCAGGAAAAAATCATTTATTGTCATGACTTTCCTAACCCCGGTTTTGTTTGTAGCCTTGATCCTTGGGACTTTTCTCCTTTCTTCCATTAAAGACGGGGAAAGCAAGACGATTGTTGTGGCCGATGAAACGAATAAATACTTCGACGTTTTAAAAAGTACAGATCAATATCAATTTATAAAATCAAAAAGCTTCGATGATTTCAGAAATAATTCCGATAAACAGGTGTACGCAACCCTCGTGATTTCCGACGACCTGTTAAAAAATCCCTCTGCAATCACTCTTTATTCCGAAAAACAGGTCACCAACGATCTTGAACGAACAATTTCAAATCAACTGAACGAGTACCTGAGCGACGAAAAAATAGCAAGTTACGACATTCCCGGTCTTAAACAGATTCTGAATGAAAGCAAAGTATCCATAAACCTGCAAACCAAACGTTTAAGTGAAGACGGAACAGAAACTGAAGCTTCTGCAACTGTGGCGTCAATCGTTGGTATGGCTTTTACTTTAATCATATACATGTTCATTTTTATCTACGGAGCCATGGTGATGCAAGGGGTTCTTGAGGAAAAAACCAACCGGATCGTAGAAGTGATGGTCTCTTCTGTAAAACCTTTCGACCTGATGATGGGGAAAATTATTGGAATCGGACTTGTCGGACTCACCCAATTTTTCTTGTGGGTCGGACTTATAGCCGTATTTAATTTCCTTGGAGGAGCCTTTTTTATGGCTTCGAATCCGGATGTTATAGGAACCGGGACGGAAATCGCAGCCAATCCCGGAATGATGCAGAAAGCGTTGCAAGTACTGTCGACCATTAATATTGCTGAAATTATTCTTTGTTTTATCATCTTCTTCATTGGAGGATATATGATCTATGCCTCAATCTTCGCAGCTATCGGCGCTATGGTCAACAGCCAGGAGGATACGCAACAATTCATGATGCCGATCTCAATTTTAGTTCTGTTTGCCTTCTATGCAGGGATCTATAGCGTGGAAAATCCGGATGGCCCCCTGGCTTTCTGGGCTTCCATGATTCCACTTACTTCACCGATAGTGATGATGACCCGGATCCCTTTTGATGTTCCTCTCTGGGAAAAACTGGTTTCTATTGTATTACTTTTCGGAACAGTGTTATTAATGGTCAAACTGACAGCTAAAATCTACCGTGTGGGTATCTTGATGTATGGGAAAAAGCCGGGTATGAAGGAAATCATAAAGTGGCTGAAGTATTGAGAATTTGAGGGAGTTAGAGGGAGTTAGAGGGAGTTACAAGGAGTTAGAGGGAGTTACAAGGAGTTAGAGGAGTTAGAGGAGTTACAAGGAGTTAGAGGGATGGTTTACATCGGAAAATCGGATCATCAGCAAAATCCTGTGTTTAATTTAAATATTCATGTATAGTCTTGGTAGAATTAGAGGCGGCGGAATGCAAAAGGCGCATAGCGCTAAAACCTTTGTAGCCGTGTGCGCGAGCGCACGGTAATGAGGTACGCACTTGAATACGGAGCGGCGTAGCCGCGACATTATGGCCAATACTTATTCGCGCAAGCCGCTTGCCATATATTGTAATCCCGACCACACACATATATTAGTTGGATTACATACAACACTTTCCGTATCGGATTTAGTGAATAAAATCAAAGCAAATTCATCCGGGTTTTATCATAAAATTTGGAAAGTAATCAATTTTTCGTTCAGCTCGCGCAATTCGGTCGTGATATGCGGAATAAACAGAGTTTTTGCGTCTTGTAACCGGTGAGAGTAATACAAAATCGGCAATAAACTTATTTTATTGCCAATTTTGTATTGTTTCTTATTGAATGGAAAGACTTTTTACCTTCTCTTTTAACCTTGTTATTTCAGGCAACCACAATACAAGCGAGGTAACACCAATAATTATTCCCCAATCCGCAGGTTTCAATGACGTGACATTAAACATTTCGCCACCAATGGTAACTATCAACCATTGACCAACAAGAATTACCGCTGCAATAGCAAGAAATCCACCGCATTTGCCGATATTTGTAAAGGCGGATTTGCCTGTCATAAACGCCTTGGCATTGAACATATTCCAAAATTGCAACATGACAAAAATTGTAAAGAACAATGATAATTCATAAGGCGACAACCCATTGCCTTTCCCAAAATTGAAATAGTTTTTAAAGAAATCACCAAAATAGAATTGTTGCAGGGAAGTAATATCGGCGTGTTTGAAATATTGTACCAGTCCGAAAAGAATAAGAACAAAGAAGATACCTATTCCCAAAATACTTTTCCACATCTGTTTGCTGATAATGAAATCGGTCGTTTTTCGCGGTTTGTCTTTCATTACTTTTTCGCTCGGTGGCAAAGAAGCCAATGCCAACGCTGCAAAAGTATCCATAATCAGGTTTACCCAAAGCATTTGTGTGACCGTAAGAGGCGATTCTGTGCCGAGAAATGCGCCAATCAACACAATGATACACGCGGCAACATTGATTGTCATTTGGAAAAGGATAAACCTTTGAATATTCTGATACAAAGAACGTCCCCACATCACTGCGCGGGAAATGCTGCTAAACGAATTGTCCAAAATGGTAATGTCGCTTGCCTCTTTGGCTACGCTTGTGCCGTCGCCCATTGATAAACCTACTTGCGCAGCATTCAATGCCGGAGCATCGTTAGTGCCATCTCCCGTTACGGAAACGACCTGACCTTTTTTCTGTAAAAGTTGCACCAAACGCTGTTTGTCCATCGGACGAGCGCGGGAAAGGATTTTTAAGTCCAAAATACGACTTAACAATTCTTCGTCAGACATTGCTGTAAATTCTGTTCCTGTCAAATGATGCGATTCATCTTCGTTCTGCCCCAACAAACCAATCTGCCGACCGATTTCCTTTGCCGTTCCGGGGGTGTCTCCGGTAACGATTTTCACCGCGATTCCTGCTGCCAAACAATTTTTTACGGCATCAGGCACTTCCGAACGAACAGGATCGGAAATGGCGACAATTCCGACAAAAGTTAGATTCTCAACAACAACTTTGCCTTCTTTGATGTAGGTTTTTTCATCTTCAATTATCTGATACGCAAAACCCAAAGTTCGCATTGCTTGATTTTGATATTGAAGCAATTGAGTATGAATTTCTTCCTCTTTCACAGGCACATTTTTACTCAAATTTAAAACAATTTCGGGTGCGCCCTTCACATAAATCACTTTTTTGCCAAGCAATGGCGAATTTACGATTGTCGCCATATATTTGCGCTCGGTAGAGAAAGTCAGTTGTTCGACCACTTCCGTTTCTTCGCGCAAAGGCAGATAATTTATGCCGTTTTCGTGCAGCCAAAGCAGCAATGCACCTTCAGTAGGATTGCCTAATGCTCTGATTTTTTCTTTGTCGGAATAATCAAGGTAAGCCGTTGAATTGACAGAAATGCCCTCTTTTATAATCTCAGTAATGCCATCGCTGCCATAGAACTTTGTTTCGTAAATTTTCATTTGGTTTTGCGTGAGCGTACCTGTTTTATCGGTGCAAATAACCGTTGCGGCACCCATTGTTTCGCAGGCGTGCATTTTGCGGACAAGATTGTTAGTACTCAACATTCGCTTCATACTCAATGCCAATCTCAATGTAACACTCATCGGTAATCCTTCGGGCACGGCAACGACAATCACAGTTACTGCAATCATAACTGTATTCAGCAAATAACTACCAAAAAGAATCCAATCAAATGTTTCTAATCCAACAAAGTAACCGATTAATCGACCGACAATAATTAGTACTGCAATGCCATAACTTGTTTTTGTAATTAAATCTGCTAACTTATCTAATTGCTGATTGAGCGGTGTTTCTACACTACTGTCGATTTGCGCTCCCTCATAAACTTTGCCGTATTCGGTGGCATCGCCCACTTTCAACACCTGCATAATGCCGTGTCCGTCTACAACAGTCGTGCCTTTCATCGCTTGATTTGACGGATAAGTGGCATCTTTGTCGAAGTCGGCAGGATTAACAGTTTTCTTGCAAACCGGTTCGCCGGTAAGGGTTGATTCGTTGATCTGTAGCGAAACCGTTTCCAATAACTCGCCGTCTGCGACGATTTCTTCGCCTGTTTCAAGAATTACAATATCACCGACAACCACCTCTTTTTTCGTGATTTGGCAAACATTGCCGTTGCGGATAACTTTTACCAAAGTATCGTCATTGACTTTGTTGAGCACCTCGAATCTTTTATTCGCGCTTTGCTCGAACAGAAAACCAACAACGGTAGCCAAAAGCACCGCAATCAGAATGCCGAGTGGCTCAAAAAATGTGCTGAATCCTGCGTGTCCGCTGAAAAATTCGTAGTACGAAACTCCTATTGACAACACTAGTGCTATCAATAGAATAACGATAATAGGGTCAGTGAATTTCTCTAAAAATTCCTTCCACCACGGGTCTTTTTGTGGTGGAGTTAAAATGTTTTCGCCGTGCTTTTTGCGGCTTTCGAGGATTTGTGCATCCGAAAGTCCGGTGTAATGATGTTTCTGTTCCATTTTCTTTTAAAAATTATATCTAATTATTCTACTATATTATTCCACATAAGATTTCTTGTTCGCATATTTTTATAAGTATTTAAACTTTGATAATTTGCCATAATAATTTGATTTGTTGATAATTTCATAAATTTATTTTGATAATTTCGACTGATAATTAATTCCCTGTTTCAAGTAACCCATTAACAGAATCACACTTAACAAAGTCAGCAATAATCCCGGAATACTCCATCCCAATGTATCATATAAACCATGAATAACCGCAGGGATTAATATAGCCAGAGAATAGAGCGATAACCTGTATTTTGGATATAAATTAGCAAATGCGATAAAATAGCCCGCCATACCAGCCCAAACGGCATGTAAAAACGGCAAACTTGTAAGTCGTGCCACGTTCATAAAGAAAGCATTTGAATAATCTAATTCCGTATTAACTGTTAGTTGGTATTGCACTCCTTCGAAAACGCCAAATGCAATACCCGACATTAAACCATAAAAAACAAATGATTGAGGAATGTATGGTTCTTTGGCTCCTTTCATTAACAAAAAAAGAGGAAATGCTTTTGCCGATTCTTCCAAAATGCCGACGCCAAAAACAAAGCCAATTAATTGTCCGAAAAACGAATGACTTTGTGTTAAAGAATACAGGATATTTATACCCGGAAATTCCGGCAAACCGACAATATCCCAAACGACAAAAACAAGTATTTGCACGCTGAAAAACAAAACAATGGTGGTTTTAATTTCGATTTGCGGCGTTTTGAAAAAATAATAGAAAAATAAGCCCCAAATAATAGAAAAATACAATGCAATAACATAGAAAGTTATTATGGGAATAGTAGAGAAAAAACCGATTAAAAACGCAGGGGCAAGTCCTAATAAAGCCAACCATAATAAACGACTATCTTTTTTGATTTCTTTTATTGCAAATACATTTT
>JAIRZF010000116.1 GCA_031267385.1 Dysgonamonadaceae bacterium
GAACATACCTTATAGAACAAAACACGCTCGAATTGTCGAACAATTACCTGTTGACATTCACACCGGGTGTACTCTTTACCATCGACCCCACCCACCCACGATTGCTTCAGGATCTGGAAGACGCCGTCGTCTGTGCCGGCGAAAGCTATACTTTCGCGATCGTGGCCGAGTGCGACAACCTGAGTTATGAGTGGTATCGCGGGAACGGTCGCATCACCGGCGCAAACAGGAATACCTGTACCATAACCAACGCGGAATCCGGCCATTCCGATCGTTATTACGTAATTGTAAGGAGTGATCTCGGCAGTTACCGTTCCAGTGTTTACAGTAAGGAAGTTAGTCTCTGGGTAGCTAGTCAGTTGCCGGAAACGCTGCGCTTTACGGAATTCCCGTCCCCGGCAATTACCGGGCAAACCTACCGCATCAAGTTAGCCGGTTATCCGGATGTGACGCAATACGTTTGGAGTTACGACCGGGACGGCGTCACGTTCTCTCCCGTAGCAGGCGGAGTAGGGAAAAACGAAACCCTGGCAACGTTCGGCGTTCTCTCGGCAGGCCAAGGCCTGTTGACCGTGACACTGGAACACCCTTGCGGAACACGTCAGGCTACACAGGCTGTCCTGGTGCAATGGCCGACCGGGGTCGAGCAGGTTGCAGCCGGTCAGGTCACGGTTTCCCCCAACCCGACAACAGGGATCATAAAGGTTTCCGGGACAACATCGAACCAGATCATCCGCATAGTAGACATCACCGGTTCCCTGAAAGGAACGTATCCTGCTCAGGACGGCGAGACGACAATCGACCTGTCAGGTTTCACCAAAGGAACCTACCTGGTTCAATACGGCGGCAAGACGGTCAAGGCAATCAAGAAATAACGTAGGGGCGGGTTTCAAACCCGCCCTGATTGTTACGGCAACGATGTTAGGGTGGGTTTGAAACCCGCCCCTACGCGGAATCAAATCAACAATTTTCTATTGATATTGTTTCCCTACGGGAAACGCACAGACGGCACGAACAACGGCATTGTCTTACGGTCTTACATGTCTTACGGTCTTATTTCAGGATCACCTTTTTTGTGGACTTTGTTTTAGAACCGTATAAGTTCAAAAGGTATGTTCCCTTCTCATTTCCGGTTATGTTGAATGATTCTTTGTAGATTGACTTTCCTTTTAATATCCTCCGTTCTATTATTTTCCCGGATCCACTGTCTATCAGTTGAAGCGATAGGGGCGTATTGTCTTTCACTTCGATTAAAGTTTCAAAATAACCGGGGTTAGGATTCGGATGAACTGAAAATGATCTCAATATTGGTTCATCAGCATCTTCATAACCGGAAATGTTTTCTTTGTCCATTACCTGCACCGTTTTGTAAACAGTTTCCGTGCAGTTTCCGGAATAACTGACCATTCCGATTGTAAAATAACCATATTGCTTGAAAATCAGGTTCAGAATGTCTTCGCTGTTTTCAATCACTTCAAAAAGAGAACCTTCGCCTTCCGGTACGATCCATTCAATGCTGTCGGGGGTGGGGTCTGTGATGTTTACAACCAGGAGATTATCGTTGAGAGGGGCTTGAGAAGCAACCAGGAACTCATTCGCAATGATCCGGTTGTCCTGTTCTACCCTGATGTTTCCGGCTCCCCGGCATCCTTTTCCGGTTATAACTTCCACTTGGTATATGCCGGGATCCGTTACAATGATGGATTGTTTACCGGACAATTTAATCCCGGATGGATTGAACCAGGCATAAGATCTCACATCTTCGTCGATCGTAGCCGTAATTTCTCGTGATTGCCCTTCACAAAGGACAATATCGTTTCCCAGGTCGACCACAATGCTGTCGGGCTGCGATAGCGTATAAGTGAATACTTCGTGAGCGCAATTATTGGCGTCCGTAATCGTGATGCTGTAATTTCCGGCTTGCAGGCCGTTACGGATCAGATTTTGTTGTCCGTTCTCCCATTCGTAATGATAAGGCGCCTCTCCTCCGGAAATGTCGAGCTGGATTTCTCCGTCCGACCCGTTATGGCAAGCGGGAGAGATAAGCGTTGCATTTGCCTTGATCCCGTTCAATTGGGCGATGCTGGTATTTGTTGCGATTTCACATCCGTTTGAATCGGTTATGTATACGAAATATTTCCCTCTTGGAATATTTTCGATGCGGGAAGAAGTCTCTCCATTCGACCAGTTGAACTGATAAGGAGTTGTTCCTCCGGAGGCCTCAACCTGCGCCCATCCGTTGGTGTCGCGACTGCATCGCAAATCGGCAGCCGTAGCCGTAGCCGATAATACCTGAGGCTCTTTGAGAAAAATGAGTCCCGATTCAATGGAAATATTATTTGCATCACTGACTACAACGTAGTAATATCCTTCTCCCAGATTGGAAAGACTGTTGTCGTTCGTTCCTGTGGGCGTTCCATTTCTATACCATTGATAGCTGTAAGCCGGGACGTTATCAAAGGGGACTCCTCCTTTAGCGTGGACTTCAAACGCTCCGTCATTACTGCCGAAACACCGGATGATCTTCGTGTTTTCGATTTCTAATTCCAGCTTTGGAGGCTCCGGCATGTAAAATGACTGATCGAACAGGCAGCCGCAAGTTGTGAAAGGCGAAGGTTGTTCCACATCTTGATACTGATTATCTTGTATGAATAAATGATAATTTCCTTCCGGAATATCCTGGATGATCGACGTTACAATTCCATTTTCTTCACTGTCTTCACTGTCCAGGATGTCTCCGTTATCATTTTCCCAACGGATAGAATACGGTAATTCACCTCCGGAAATACTTATCCTGATGCTTCCATCGGAATATCCGAAGGCTAATGGGGGGATTATTTCTTCCGGTTTTGCAATCACCGGGATAACATCCGGTACGGTAAATATCGTGTCTCTGAAACAACCCAGGTCATCAGTGATTCTGACGTCGTAACTCCCCGGATAAATATCGTCCAGGTAAGCCGTTGTCTCTCCATTCGACCAGGAATAGTTGTAAGGCGCTTCACCACCTGAAATGATCATGGAAATATAGGCATCTCCGTGTCCGTCGCACAAAGGAGGCCTCAGGTCATACGTGATCTGAATGGATTGGGGACTGGAAATAAAAGTAGAATCAGTGACCTTACATCCTCCCATGTCTTCGACGGAAAGTGCATACCACCCTCCCGGTTTATTCTCGATACGGGTACTTCCGGTTTCACCTCCGGCCCATTCATAAGTATATCCTCCCCGGCCTCCGGTAACAGTCGCCTCTACCCATCCGATGCTATCACTGGCACAGGTCAGAACAGCTGATTGAAATTGCATCTTAAGGGCAGGCGGATTCGTCAGGGTATAGGGAGAAGAAAAGACGGAAACATTGTTCTTATCTATTACTTCCACCAGGTAAGCGCCGGATCTTACTTCTTCAATCGTAGTCTTGTTTTCGGAACCTTCGATGAAAACCCTGCTTGCGCCTTGTTGCCGGTACCATTTATAGGAATAGGATTCTTCCGATTCAAAGGGAGTTCCTCCTTCCGCCTGAACGGAAAGTTCGCCGTCCTCTTCGTCATTACACGTGATGTGATGTGTTTCCGTAATGCTAACAATTAAAGGAGGAGGTTCCGAAATGCTGAATTCGACCGTGTATGTACATGGGTTGTAGCTGTTATCCTGGCTGGTTTGATAATTGCGATCCTGTATGAATAAGGTATAATTCCCTTCGGGTAAATTTCTTATTTCGAGGGAAGCGGCTTCTCCTTGCGGATAGAGAATCCCAGGTACGGTATAGCGGTTATCTTGTTCGTCGCTGCATGTTGCCCGGTATGGTATCGTTCCGCCTTCAATCCGGACTAAAATACTTCCGTCTTTTTTGCCGTTTTCAGAAACATTGATTAGTCGTGCAGTCGCCACAATCAACGGTTCCGGTTCGGGAACAAAAATCGTTTTGTCTATTGTTTCGCAACCGTATCTATCGGTTATGGTGACGGAATAATATCCCGAAGTAAGGTTTTGGGCATAGGAACTTGTTCCTCCATTGTCCCAAAGCAGGATATACTCCGGAGTTCCTCCTGAAATATTTAATTGTATACTACCGTTATTCATTCCTGCACAAGAGGGGGGCGTTATCCTTTCCGGGGCAGACATTGGCGCCGGTTCGCTTACGGTTTCATAAAATGTGTCGTGACATCCGTTTTGATCTTCGACGGAGAGTTGGTAAGTCCCGGCCGGAATATCGTTTAATTCGGCAACAGATCCGGAACCCGATAGTCCATACTCCCAATTCCAGCTGTAATTACCGGCGCCGCCCGATATGTTTGCAACGAGCAACCCGTCTTCATCCCCGCGACATTGCAGCATACCGGTATTGAACGACACTTCCATCGGATTGGGCTGGGTCACAGTGACAATCTCAGACCAGGATTGATTCCCCTCGCTGTCGGTTACTTTCATCCTGTATTTCCCTCCCGTTATATTGGAAATAACCGGGCTATTGTATCCCGTAGGATAATAATTCTGATAATTATCTACCGTATACCACTCATATTTTGTATAAATACCGGATCCGCCGGAATTGATTGTCGCCGAAAGTTCCCCGTTGTTTTCCCCATAACAATGGATATTGGCGGTTTGAGTCATTGTAATATCAAAAACGGGGAAAGCGTCCAGGAATATCGTTTCGTGAGTCCGGCATCCGTTGGCATCCGTAAATTCGACATAATATGTGCCTTTCCCCTGATTAGTCAGTGTGCTTATTTCATTCGTATTCCCTCCTGTTTGAATATTTGAATCAATGATCTCCCCGGATGAATTGCCTTTCCTCCAGTTGGACGTGTAGGGAGGCGTCCCGTTTTTTACCGATACGGAGATGCTTCCTGTGTTTTCTCCTTCAATCGGATTGAAAAGACTGACATTCTCAATGCTTATGGGATTCTCCGGGTTTCCGATGATTATCTTTTCCTGGAAAATATCCGTCAGGCAACCTTTTGAATCAGCGATCCAAGCATAGTATTCTCCTACCGGAAGGGCATTAATGGCGACTTCGGAATAGGAAAAACCGGATTCGAAAGTTTCCATGTCTGCGTTTTCGCAGATCAGTTTATATTCTCCGGAGCCTCCTTCTCCCTGAGCGATGACCCAGCCATCGTCGCCATCCGGACAAGTGACGCCTCCGAAATCAATCAACCGGGCGCTGGGAGGAATTCCCATATCAATATTTTCCGTAAGGGAATACTGATCGCTACCGGCTATAATTCCTGTCGATATCCGGTCTCCGTGTTGATCGATGTATGAGCCGGTGAGTTGAAATGTAATCGTTCCGGGAGGAAGATTGTAAATCCTGCACCGGTTGCCGCCAATCATTTCATGGGAAATGGAAAAGAAGAGTCCGGATCCATCTTTGCCGATCATTTCAATTGTTTCTCCGGAGAAGATACTGCGGTTGAATTCTACGATGATCTCTCCGTCGTTGTTTCCAGGACAACTTTCGTCTTTTTTCTCCAGCACGGCTTTGAATGTCGGAGCTGCAATTTTAGGTTGAAGATCAATCCGATTACTACTTTTAAATCCGTCACAATTGCAATTGATACGTATATAAACCGGCGTTTTGTACATGATTTGCTCGTAACTGAGCAGATCTGTCGCTTTCAGGGTGATTTCCGTACGATTCCCGTTCATGTACCGGTTATCCAGGGACGCCCAGCTATAGGTGTTTCCGATGGAGTATTCCCATTTATAAACACTGGTCGGATAACCGCTTGTCGCTTTTATGGAAACAGGGATGTTTTCATGAAGGAAATTGATGCCGGGAGCGTCGTCGTTCCCGTATTGAACGGAATTATGATAACTGATTTGAACGCTAACAGGTTCGATTTTTACATTGACATAGCTCCCGTTATCGTATTTCCCGATAATCTGATGATTGAGTCTGATATTTACACAAGGATACGCCGACTCCGGGATGGCCAGATAATCACTGCCCTCGCCGACGGTATAGCAGGATTTGGGTCCGGAAGGATTATCCGCATGTATTCCAACGCACTTGACCCCGGTTATCTTCTCATTCGTGAGGAATTCTTTTGAGAAAGTCCAGGCTCTGCCTGCATCATGATTTCCATTCAATAGGATTTCTTCGTATTTTGTACTCCCGGAACTATAATAATAGGTCATTTGCACCCGGGTGTGACATTCGAGATTTTTATCTCTACTAATGATATACCCGGTTACATTTACTTTGTATTGTTGCGAATATAAGTTGCAAAAACAAAGAAAAAATGCCGGAATGAGAAACGAAATAATTTTCTTCATACGTCTAGTGATTAATAATGAGTTCTTTTCTTTCGGATATTCTGCCATTAGAATAAATAGCTTGTATCTGATAATGATAAATATATCCCGTTTTTAAGTTATGGTCTGTAACAAATAAATCTTCCGTTTCTTTCCATAAAGAGATCGGCGCTTGATTTTCCGAACGGAAAAGACGATAAGACCGGATCCTTTCACGACCGGTAACTTCCCACGACAGGCTCAACTGTCGTTCTTCCGGATCCCATTTGTGATGAATTTTTTGTATCGCTTTAGAGGGAGCGGATAAAGATGCCGTCACTTGTAAAGCCTGACAGGGCAGCGATTCAACCCCCCATTTACTTTGCGCCGTCAAAAAGTAAACATAGGTATTGCCTCCTTCCACAGTTGTATCTTCATAAGAGGTAATGTCCGCTCCGTCAAATAGTTTCACAAGATCATATTGCAGGCTGTCTTTTTGTTTTCTGTATAGAATATGTTGAGCGCAAAATTCATCGGGACAACTGATCCATTCGAGGTATATTCCTGTTTTATCAACTCTGAAAGACGTTAAAACAGGGGATGACGGTTGGGTTTTCAAAGGTTTTTCTACTTGTAAAGGCAATGAAAATTCCGATTGATTGTATCGTTTATCCAATGCTTTTATTCTGTAATAGACGTACGGATTTAAATTATAAAGGTCTGTACTGTCTGTATAGTTGGGTTCGGGCAGTAGAGAGTCGATGATTACAACGGGTTCTTCGTCCGGGAGGTTGTATTTGAAAATACGATACCCTTCCAGATCGGCTTCATGATTGGCGTTCCAACGGATCCGGATGATACCGGAGCTGTCGGCTTCAGCAGATAATCCGGTGGGCGCTTCCGGAGGAATAGAATCCGGAGTGATCAACATATAAGGATAGGATCCGGCACTTTTTCCATACAGCGGTTCTGCAACAATGACCAGGTAGTTGACCGGGAGCAATTCTTTGAAGAAAATGTTCCTCGTCTCTTTGGAAATATTGGAAATCAGAGGATAATATTCTCCGGAAGAACGAGCCGATTGCATCAAAGTGAAAGAATGAATTTCATCATTGCCTTTTTCGTCGAAAGTCCATTCTATATTAGCGGTTCCATCATCATTCACCCGACCGTTAATGATCTGGGGGACATACGGCAATACCGGTTCTCCTATTACCCGGATCGTATCGGACGGAGAGCCTGCTTCCCCGAAAGGATTGATTCCCCGTATCCGGTAATAATAAGGTATATTGTTTTCCGGGAGGGAATCCCGGTACATCACATACCCGTCGCGTTCGTCGCCAATTGCAGCAAAAGGTTTACCCAAAGGTATAAAGTCCTGATTGTTTGATGATCGCTCAATCTGATACGCGCTGAAAAAATGTTTCATGAGTTCATTATTCCAAAATAACATGACGGAACGATCTCCTGATTCGGCATGAAGTTGGATAGGTGACGGGAGTTCTGTGATTTCTCCCGTACAACAATGATCAAATCCATAATTAACTTCCTTTCTTGCTCTTCCTGAGGCGTCAAGAGGAATTACACGGTACAGATAACATTCGTCTGGAACGACCTGATCGTCGGTAAAAGCCCATCCGGCAAGAGTTGCCGCTTCAAAACTCATGTCTGCACAGTAGAGGGCAAAGTTATATCGCTGTTCCAGTTCCAGGGTCTGATCGATCATCCCTTGTAAATTATCCGTTTTCATTCCCGTAGTCTCAAAGGAATCTCCATAAATAGCCTGGGCAATGATCGCTGCATATTCATTTTTTGTTGCCGGAATTTCCCAATCATCTAATGAGGCGGGTTTGAGTCCTTGCGACAATATTTTCTTTTCCCGTTCTTCAAGGACTTCCCCATTTCTTGAAATAGTGTAACGTTCAACGGCAAATCCATTTTGAAGACAAGATTTCCATAAAACAGGATTATTCGCAGCCCAGCGTAATTTTATCGCTGATTCCGACGCCGATATTCGTAAACTGATTTTTGACGAATCCTGTTGATTCTGGGACATTGCCCGTATATTTACGAGTAATATCATCAGTATTATCAATTTAATGCAATTGTATTTCATATGTGCATAATTTGTTTTTTAAAGGTCATATGGAACTCGCGTCAGGTTCATGCTCTTTGGTGCAAGTTTTGCATGCTCGTTTCATATGTGCATAATTTGTTTTTTAAAGGTCATTATCTTCGGTAATTGAATTCCGTACTACTACCTTTGCCTTCCCTTCCCGGCAACCAATATTGTAAAGAGATTGTGTAAGCGCCTTGTTCCAATACGGGAAAACCCCTTGTCGGGTCGTTCAGGATATGTCCTTTGATATTGTTATCAATCACAATTCGCTGGATTTCCTTAAAGTCCAGGAAATAATAGAAAGGAAGGGCATATGCATATTGAAAATAATCCGCTCCGAAATCAGATACGGTGATGGCTTTGAATGGTGGTATCCCATATTCATCCTGTCTGGAAAGAGTAAATTGTCCGTTGACGGGATAATTCTGATACAGGCGGGGATAAATAGTATGCCGGTAATAATTGTCCTCCGGGATGGCTTCAACTGCGATGAGAGGATCTGTTCCCTGATTTCCTCTGATTTCCAGATCTTCAAACGGTTCTATTCCGGCCTTTTTCATGTACAACACCAGGATATCATTTCCAATTACTTCAAACAAAGGCAATCCTCCCCTATTGGAGTTTTCTACTTTATGCCTGAATGTGCTGTAAGCGCTTGAAGAGAAAGGATAATTCAATATGGATTTACCGTCGCCCGAACGAACAACGTCGGAAGCTTCTTTTACTGTTTGTGTCACTGTATTTTCGCTGTCGTAATTGAAAATTTCAACCTCTTTACTTTTTCCGCCTTCAGTAGAGCCGCTATTTTCATTCAATATGAATAAATTAAACTCGAAACTGCTATTCCGGGAAACCCTTGGAAGTCCGAATGAAATCTTTTTCCCGGAATAATCATAACTGAAACCGGATGAACCGACAATGGATCCTTCCGAATTGATTTGACTCTGAAAACTTCCTTTTCCTTCAAAAAGATACGATTGGTCTTGTCGTAATACGATGTATCCGTTACTGCTCTCGTCAGGATAAAAATACTGTTGTCCGGGTGACGGATAGGCATAAAGTATGTTATGAAGAGGAATTGTCTCCGGGCGTTTTCCCGTCGTAAATGAACTCTCGCGTTTTTCTTCTCCCGACAATAGCTTCCAGGCGCCATTTTCCCATTCTTCCACCACAACACTTGCTTTGACTTTCAGGCTTTTTTCTCCGGGTAATACGGAATATGGGATCAACGTGGCAACATCATGACTTTTGTTCCACTCTATCGTCGCCGGCAATTGAGTATTCCCTTCGTATACTGCAAATTCTTTTAGCAGGACACGGTATCTGGCTCCTCCGTCATCGAGAGAGAACTCCCTGTTTTCCTGAAGTGTAAGGGTCAGTTGAGGCGCTGTAAACACATCCGATTTTTGACTGCCATCCACCGGCGTCATATCTCCTATTAAAATCATATCGATTGGAGGCGCTCCGGGATAAGTCAGATTGCATTTTTCTCCTAAAGTAAATTTGAAACGCATATCACCCTTGACCAAACCGCCCAAAAGATTAAATTTAGCTCCAATATCACCCCTCAACCATATCGGATTGGGCAGTTGAGCTTGCAACAGGGCGGCAACTCCTGTCTTGAGAATCGGGATTCTCAGTTTGATAAATTTCAGATTTACTTTAACTCCCATTTCTCCTCCCAGATAGGCATACGCTTGTCCCTGGGCATACCATCCGTTGATTCCGATAGATCCGGAATGGCCGGCACATTGCATGTTTCCATAATCCCTTAACATGATATCGAATCCCATTCCGGCATAAAATTTGGCATACAATATCAGGAAATCCAGGTCTCCGGTTTCAATTCCGAGTGCGGAACCAAAAGCAAATCCGCCGCCCTTACTCAAAAGAGAGCCGGATCGGGAATTCCCATTGATCCCGATGTTGTGTTCTCCCAGAATATCGGCTACATGTCCGGGGGGAGGTAAGGCATCAGGCATATGATTTCCGGTCATGAAATAAGATTTGGATTCAACGGTCGCCAGACTGGGGATCCCTACCTGGAGACCAATAGGCCTTTGCGGGGTGCCTAAATGCAGATACCATGTTGAAGGATCTATGTGTAAAACTCCGCTACCTGCCAGATTATCAGAATTGACTCCACGGACAATTCCTCCGGCCAGGCTGACGTATATTTCAAAGTTTGCATGAAATTCCTGCTGTTCAAAATTGTAATACATCCCCATGTGGGCGGCTACCGCAGAATTTTTGATCTCATCTTTAGAAGCTTCCCGGATGTCCGGATCATTTGCCCGGTCGGTTTCCTTATTCGATTCTCCGGAAGATCCGGCAGCAGATGAGAGTTTTTTCTCAAGTTCCATGAGTTTTCCGAGTTTTCCGGTGAGCTTGGATTGTATATTTGAAAATTCCAGGTCTTCCATGAAAAGAACAGACCCGAAAAGCCCTAAATATCGCACTCCTCCTGTTTTGTAAAATTCGATTTCAAAAGCGGCATCACCTTTCATGGCTTTACCGCCGATGTTGAAAAGTATGGCAGACTTTAATCCGATTCCCATTTGGGGATCAGGGATATATTTACATCCGGATGATGTAAATGAGCCTCCGGACTCTTTTTTCATCCCACTGCTCAGTCCTCCGCCAAATCCGTTGATTGATAAAGGGCCTAAAGGGATGGCTACTCCTTGAGGGAATTCCGCTAACCCGTCGACATACCAGTAGCGATGTTCTTCTTTTTTTCCAAAGATTGCAGATGATTTTATGTGAAGTCCGGCCAAAGGCTTTTTAAAAGTCATATCCAGGTTTCCTTTGAAGCCATCTCCATACTCCGGATCCTTTTTCATGATAGCCAGTTCTCCGCTAAGCGATACCGCATTTGCAATGGTGCAGTCAATTTTGACCCCGGAAATATCCGTTTTTTCGTATTCCCAGTAGTGTCGATTCTCATTTGTGATATATTTGGCTTTAATTTCCAGTCTTGAACTTGCATGAATAAACTGTTTGTCCAGATTCAGACTCAGATTAAAACCCAATACCACATTCTTTGAAGGAGCAGTTAATTTCACGTCCGATATGCTCACCGGAAATCCGAATAGATTTATTTCACCGCTATATCCCATACTTTTCACCTGGATATAAGGATCAACAGTCTTTAGTATCAGGTTTGTAAATTCGATATTCTTTAAATTGGAATTGCCGGTAGTATCTTCTTTTTCCGGTTCGGTAGAACTCATAGGATCTTTAGGATCGGCATTGATGTCCAGGTAACCGCTTAACCTGGCTTCCGGTAAGAATTTCTCATCTTTTATTTCCAGGATGACGGACGAATTCTTTTTCAGAACAGCTTTTGCCGCCAGAAAATCAAATTTAAGACTGTCTTTTAATGCAACAGACATGCTGTAATGATCATTTTCGGCTATAATTGCTTCATAATTGAGTAGCGCTTGTTTTTTGGAGACCGGTAATCCGATAAGGCCTTTGAAACCGGCGGCAGTGATCGTGTTTGATTCCAATTCCATCAGGAAGTCATCAATAGAAAAAGCCCATCCGGATGCATTTCCTATGTCGACAGGTAAAATGTTTGTTGCTGTAAACTTTCCGGAAATTCCTCTGTCGTCTATCAGCATGTCATTGGCATCAAATGAGATACGTCCTTTATCAAATGAAAAAGCTTCGGGCAGGGTAATTTTGACTTCCCGGAAATATGCACCTCTCCACAATCCCGGACTTGTTTTATCAACCCCTTCGTATTTAGAAGGGAAACGAATAGCCGAGGGATTTTTGAAGTCGCTGAGATCGAGGGATGCGCTTTTAATGTCGAAAATAAATCCGTTCAGACCTTTGATTGCAAACCGGGGCAGGCTTATTTCGACTAATAAGTCGTTCCAGTCCTGTACCACTGTCCGGAACGAACTGGTGACCGGTTTTCCCGTTGGTTTTCCGTTACTGCTGACTTGCTCAATCATTTTATCGGAAAATGTAATTTCTCCGCAGACTGACAACTCTTTGAATCCGACACATTCGATTTTCACATACGTCAGATTATTCATTCCGGATTCGGATTCGGGAGCCCTTCCTGTTGTTGCATCCATTCCACCTTTAAGAATGAGTTCCATACTACCGCTGATAGGTATTTTGAAATCATCCAGCAGGACGAGATAAGCGTCGCCTATAAAACTTCCTTCATAGGAAAATTTGACATTTTGTGCACCGAAGAACAAGACCTTGTCTTTTTGAGGAATTTTCATCCGGGCAAAAACAGTGAATTCGGCATGTGTCTCCAGAAATTTAATACTACTTACAGCAACGGTAAATTCACTATTACCGATAGTTTGTTTCAGTCCTACCGGAAGCGTTTGTAATTCTGAATTATTCAGTTCTTCGCAATATTTCCCGGATTGATCCAATTTCTCGAATACCTGTTCGGCTTCAGCCCGAACGTCGGCTTTGATCTCATATGGCTTTGGAAAAAAGTTGAAAAGAACGAAAAAACAGAATGGAAGTAACATTCTTTTTTTCATACTGTTTCGTTTTTATTGTTTGGTTTGATTCATTGTTTTTTGTTATTATAATTATAAATGTTTACAGGGCAGGGGTAATCATGAGATATATTCCCAGCGTGGTCATTAACGTATTGGCATATATTCCCCAATAACTTATGATAATATCGTTCCTTTCCATGATATGATAAACTAAATAAGTGCAGGAAAGAATCAAAGAACAAATAAAGAATGCTATTTTAATATCAGAGTTAAATGAGACAGAAATGCAAAATATTATGTATGTATATATCAAAGATACAAACAAATATAAATAATTTTGTATTTTATAATTTTTCAAATAAGACACAATTAGAGTAAATAAGATTGAAAATATATAAAAAGGAATAATAAAAAAGACGTAATAGACAAAAATATTCGATTTTACCATTGTCATTATTATTGTTGCAATATAAACGATACAAAATATGCTTAAATATTTGTTGTAATTTTTATTTTTCATTGCTTTTATAGTGGATTTATTTTTTTATCTAATCTGGTACATTGGTCTTGGCATATAACCATGATTTTTTGTTGACCTGTATTTTCGTGATGTTTGGTAGCGTAAGTATTTTTTATTTTCTATTGTGATAGTATCGAAGAAGAATTTGTCCTGCCAAAACCCTTTTTTCATAGGGTGAAGATGTTCTTGATATTCTTCTGTTTTAAGGAAATAGTTACCCATATAATTAAAATGGGATGAAATTACTTCATTTGTGTAAATTTCTCGGGTATATTTATCATATTGAGAGACAGGATGAGAATAGGGATAAACATCAATTCCACAATCTTTTTTTTCACAAAATAAAACCATGCCATTGTAGTAATTTATATCAAAACTCGGTGTTGTGTTTTTGTGGGTTAATATGGCTATAAAATGTTGGCAAGAAGGAGAATACATGATAAATTCACATTGAATGGAATTTCTGATACTGTGAAACCCTACGGTATCCGGTTCCCTATAATTATGGCTTAATAAGTCGTTAATCAAAGAGAGTCGGACAGAATCACTCATGTGTTCATCATTCTTAGCTCCTTCATCAAATGACGAAAATAAGCTCTTGATACCGTGAATTAATTTATTCTGATCTTCTAAAACGATTTTTTTATCAGGATAAAATAGTATAGCGTTTTGTAATGTTTTTTGAGCTTCTTTTTTAACAACTTCCGCATTTTTCTTTATGCGATTAATTTCTTCTTCTATGGTTGGAGGTTTGGGACGTATAATAGACATGGAAATCTTATAATTGACAACAGATATACCAATTAATAAAATGATTAATGAAATCCATGTAATATTTTCATTTGTATATTTGTATATTAGACGAATGGAAATCCAGCATATAAAGGAAAAAAACACACATAAAGCAATGACGCGAATTTTAATGAACAGTTCTATCAAAGAGCCTGCTAGTTCAGATGTGTTTGATAGATATTTGAAACAATGAAATCCTATCAAAAGATTGACAATAAGCACTAGCCAGAAGGCTGTTTTGGCTATCGAATTCAAATTTTCATGATCCATATTTTGTTTATTTTTGGAGTTTTAATCTAACAAGGTTAAGTATAACAATCATTATTTTCGTGGTTTAATATATCCGTCTTCGATCACTTTTAATTCAAACACCCATCCATAATTGCTAATAAAATGGCTTTTAAGGAATCCCTGCGATACATCGCTTGGAATATAGGCCCGTTTACCGTCAATTCCTCCGACAGGACACTGTGGAGCGACGCCGTCCAGTAACCAGGGTTGATCTTTCAATTTATCTTCACGGCTACCATATTGCCAAACATCTTCCCATTCAGCTGTATTTACCTCTCCACAACTTGGATTTTCCGGTGCAAAAATGTAAAGACGTCCCAAAGTTAATCCTTTTAATTCAGATTTCATGGCATTTTTAACTTCATCTATTATGCCTAAAGCGTGAGCAAATCCCATGCTATGACAAATAATATCAAGAGTATCCTGAACGATTCCGGAATCATTTTTACTACAACTAATGCTTAATTCCTTTACAAATTCCTTGCCACTTAATCTTCCGTTTGATCGTCTGGTGTTAAAACCGTTTACATTAGGAGCGTTATTCAGTTCTACACAAGGAGCGGAGTGATAACATGGATTAGGCAATGGTATCCCTTTTACTATAATAAAGGGTATGAGAGTGTTGTAAGAACTCACACAACTGGCGGCAAACAATCCTATTGTTTTGTGATTGGATGTCCCAATATTATCATGTCCTGTGACATAAAATGATTCTTTTGATTTTAATAAACCGGCCATGTTTTTTGAGAAGTCATCCCAATAATCCATTATATCAACTTCAGAGATATCTTTTCTTACAAAATTTATTGCATCCAATTTACTTTCAGGCAAGTCTTTAGTATAACTGCTATTGGGATTTATAAATTCCCAGAATTCGGATTGCCAATTATATCCTGATACGAATAACGATATGGAACCTGCCTTGTTTTGTCCCAGATATGCCAATAAAGCCAATTGTTCTTTTTCTGTTTCGAGCATAATACGTACTCCAATGTCTTCGAATAAGATAAGATAAATCGTGTTTCCCCATCCGTCAATACTGGTATTCTTTACTAACTTGGGCTGTTTAACTGTTTTTTCAATTTCAGATATCCTGATTTTAATTGATTGATATTTTTGGCTGCCAATGTATACACCATCGCTATTTGTTTCCAGTAAACTGGCGAATATCTTAAAGGAACTTCCTTTTTGAATTGATGATTTTGTGTCTCGTAGAAACTCCAAAACTCTTTCGTTTCCACTTTTGGCCATTCCATCCTCGTCACTCTCGAACGGATTCACCAGCCATGCCGGATCATGAATTTCGTCCCACTGCCATTTCGCAAAGTGTGTTCCTTCCCCATAATCCATCAGATTATTTGTTTTCCCTTCCAGCGATTGTGCCGTACTGCCGTATTCGCCATCAAAAGTGTGACGTAATTTGAACATCCCGTGTCCTAATTCGTGTGCTATAGTCCGGTTGATATCTCCTCCGCTTTGGGTAAAAACATATCCGAATTGTTTCCCTCTGGGCATGTCTCCCATCATGGATTGCCCGTTGATTGAACCTTCATTGAGTATGAATATATAAGCTGTATTTTTATCCAGGCTACCTCTGGAGATCCGGTATGCAGTATTCATTTCTTTCATTTCGTCGGTATACCGGGAGAAAAATGAACTACCCTCCGAATGAAGGTCGATGTCCGGGTATGTAAAACTGGAATCTGATTCCACATTCCATTGGATGCCTACTTTCCCGTATACGGCATTTAAATACTCCCCGATCTCATGTGAGTCCACATAATTTTCGTTCACAGGAATCAACCTGACATTGAAAGTTTTCTCAGGATAAGATAATATTTTCAGTTTGCCAAGGGTAAGATATCCTCCTTTCCCGTCCGGATAGAGGGCGAATAGATCCTGGGCATCATTTTCTTTTCCTCCCGCGATATGAAGTTGCCCGTCTTTCGGTTCAATACTATAGCCTGCTTTTGTCCTGAAAATAATGCTGTCTTCATTCAGTTTTTTATCCGTTTTGTTCACTTTGAAACGGACATATTCGCTTTTGCCGGAAGGAATTAGTTGACAGGCAACAGGATATGTCCCTATAAATTCGTAAGTATTTTTGTTTACTATTAAAGAGACCGTCTTGTAATAATCCTGCCAGGTATCGAATGAATAGCTTGAATTGTCTCCTTCTAAAAACTCCACAACAGCTTTTTGTGTAGCAATAGTCGTTTCACTGAAACTTCCTTCTGTCAGAGGTTTATCATTTTTCCCTATTTGTTCCGAAGAAGTTTTTCCGTCTTCATCCTTTGTGAAAACAACGATATTACCATCACTGTCTTCTACGATGTAGGTGTATGGATTCCCGGATGTGAATATTTCCCGGTCTTCTTCCGGTATTTTTACTGTTCCTACGGCATTTCCATCCTTATCATTGATCACGAGGTTTCCACTATCGGCGTCATACTCAGCCGTTGCTTCATTCGGAATGGAAAAATTCGCCTTTACTTTGCTTTCTACGGCTCCGGTCTTAGTGAATCCGGTCTCGCTTCCGCCATGCCACAAACGATCCAGATCGGCAATGAGTTTTTCATCCTTATCGTATGATGCTTCAATAGAGCCGTCAACCAGTTGATACTCTTTATTGATTTTAACGCCGGAAAACCGGACTGCTATTTTCACAAATCCGAATAAAGGCAATGTTGTCCATCCGGTTCCGGTAAAAACGCCGTTTGAACCTTTTGATTCGATTACTGTGACCGGAAAATCTCCGGCGATGAAGACGTCTGCCGGATTTAATTTTGCCAATGGATCGAAATTGCTTTTATCAAATGAAGGGATCATACCGCAACTGATTTTGAATTTTTCTTTCCAATTTTCCAGGATAGCAGTATAAATCTCGCTGTAAGTAATGCTTCCGTCGCTGCAAACGGTTCCGACTTTGTATTCATATTCAATGTCGAAAGCCAAATCAAAAATACGGGCGTAATCCTGATTCCCTTTTATGACGACCCATTCGTTACCGGAATTTTTAAGCCGGTATGCCACCAATGAAATTTCAGCATTGGGTTCTGGAGTCCATTCTATGACCAAGTGATCCCTATCCTGGGAATGACGAATATTTTGCGGGGCATAACAACTTTGAGCGATGGAAAATGTATATATTTCACTGAATCCATTGTTCTCAAAGAGACTGAGTTCATCCGCACCATCTTTTGCTATCGCCTGAACTTGCCAGGCATAACGTTTACTTTCCATCAAAGTCGGCATCATTACGGTATAAGGTAAAGCCGTTGTCCGGATTGTTGTCGAGTAAATCTCCGGAGAATAGAGGAATCCTGCTTCCGGCGCGATGTTTTCGTCCCAAATTTCTTTCAATATAAATTTGTATTCCACATCACTCAGATTCTGATGCCGGGGCGTCCATTGGAACAGGATGTTCTGAGCTTCCTGAAACGGCAGACTAATCCCTTTCTGTGGTAAATTAAGGATAGGCGGCCGGTTGAGGGCAATCCAGGCGCGGGCGCAGGAATTTTGGGAAATGATCTTGTTTGTTTGAACTTCTATTACGAAAACGCAGAACTCGATCATTCCTTCCGGGAATTGGCCGTTGGGAAGTATTCCCTGGATGTTCAGGTTTTCATATTGCAGGTAAGGGCTCAGGTCGTTTTGTGTCAGCAGGTATGGGGTGCCGGATTGCAGTTGTATCACAGGATAGGAGACATGATCTTTTGTCTCCAGCCGGACGCCGTTTCCGGCTTTGATACTGAAGTGTAATTTTACATTTACCAGCGGTTCCATGAGATCCCTGTTCAATAAAGTAATGGATAGTTTGGGCTTTGCCGGGTTGTAGTAATCTTCCGGTTTGAGGCTATAGGGAGGGTTTATAAAGGCGTTCACCTGTACCGGATAAGTCAACCGCAAATTTTGAGATTGAGAGGGTAATATGCTAAAATAGAAGCAGGTGACGAGAAGAATTAAATGATTGTATTTCATATGAGCATAATTTGTTTGGTTCGCATCAAAAACTATAGTTATATCCGCTTATTATGGTTAATCCGTTTGTAATCAGTTTATTCATATTTGCTTGCATGAAATTATCCCGATAAGTAACACTTAGATTGAAACGATGTTTTTTCATCAGGGTGTATCCGGCATTGAAACGGAGATTCCAAACCGTAGATTGCTTGTTTCCTTCCACATAATTGGCATTATGGGACACAATGAATGTAGTATTGAGTTTCTTATCAAGGAGAGGAACCGTCACGTTGAAAGTCGCTCCTCTTATCAACATTTCTTGTCCTGCTATCTGAGTTGTAGACAAGTTCAGGTTTACATTGGCCGCGATTTGCCGGGGAAGGTATTGAAATCCATACCCCAATGATGTATTGCAAAACAGGGTCATCCCTCCTTCCGGAACAATATCGCCCTGTTTGTCGACCGCTTCCTGAAGACTGATGTTAAAGTTCAGGTTTTGTGCATTGGTTTCATTTTTTTTGAATGTATAATTTGTGGTAAATACAATGTTTTGAGAGATTTGAGTATAATTAAGAGTATCCAGGTTATCATAAGGAGTCAGTGCATTGATATAATCGAATTGTGATTTAAGGTTCATATGTGTCTGGAAACTTGAATATCCCAGATTGAGATTCAGGTTGTCCAGAGGAGTATAAGCAATATTTACCGATGCAATAAACCGCCGGGTTTGCGATTCTTTCGTCTTTCCCAGATCATCATGCTCGATACCTCCGCTCAAAGCAATATTTCCCTTATTTTTCAGGAAAGGGCGGGCATAGTTTAAGGTGATATTTTCCATATCATTATTAAAATAATATGCTCCCAGGGTCTTGTATCCGGGATCAATGCGTTCATAGCCGATCCCGATGGTATTATTGCCAAAAGTGTAATCCAATAATAAGCGAATCGCATGAAATTTGGAGTTTTGCATATCATTTCTCCTTATATCATTGTTCAGTATGCTGACTCCATATTCGCCGTTAAGACGCATGTTTTCAATCAATTGAATATTTCCGTTCAGGCTGACGGCCAGATTCTCTTCGGGAAAGATGAACAGACTGTCAGGATGCCGGTTCAATGAATTGATGTCATCCTTTGCCGTAAAGAGACTGGCGCCGATTTGATACTTTGATTTTTCAAACCGTATTTGAGTTCCGTACCCCATTCTTTTATACCCCGCCGGCACATTCTGATTCCCGGTTCCGTATTCAACAGCCTGCTGCATCCGTCCGTACATAGCACCGATCTTCAAAGGAGAGTTTGTTGACGTTCCAATATCAAATCCAATTCCGGTAAAAAGATGTCCATTAAGAGTATAAGGTGAAAAGTTCATGGAAACATCTCCAAAATGTCCCGTGATCCATTTGTAGTTCGGGTGTAAGGAAAACCGGTTTGGCATAGTTGGATAAGTGTAATTTGAGCCTGAGTTCGTAAAGTTGAATGTAAACGGAATATTTGCCAGATTCATGACATTCAGGTTTACCGAACCGGTAAAGTAATAATTAAAAGGGTCGCGGGTATAAGGTTCATTCCCTGAATAGAAGACGGAATTCGCGAGGAAATTTCCGGACAATTTCAGTAAGTTCCCTTTCGAGAAATGCGCCTGTGTATTTCCGAGATCTATCTGTTGGGCGAATGTCGGAATAGACAATGCGATGATGCAGAGTAAAAATAATATTTGTTTCACCGGGTTTGGGTTTTATTAAGTTTTGGAACTGTTTAAGAATGATTTTTTTGTATTTTTATATCGACAACAATATAAGAATCAAGTCCTTTGTCTATGATTTCTTTGATTTTGATGACTCCCTTTCTCCCGTCTCCGGTTTCAAACAGTACCAGTTTTGGAAGATCGTATCCGGATGTAAAATAGTCTTCTCCGGCTGGATGGGCGTTAAATGTGATTTCCCGGAGTTTGCTGTCGTCAGTCATTTCATCAAAATCCGTGATTGTAAACGGAGTATTATTCCTCTCGGGGAAAAGGATGAACCGGGTCTGTATCGCATTTGTAATGGCTTCAAATACCGTGTTTTGTGCCTTATCGGGAGAAACAAAAGTCCAGTAATTAAAACCGGAATTCAGTCCGAAGAACACAAAATCAATATCGGGGCCATTTCTGTCGTCCAGTTCATTCTGAAGAAACGCCTTCCTGAGCCGGGATGAAAAAGCATATCCCGACGATGCGGTATTGATTCCCAGTTTTATATCCGTAAACCGGTAAATATTAGAATTTTGCTCAATACGGATCGTTTGTATTTTTTGAATCTTTTCCTTTCGGTTATCCGCTTCCAGGCAAACAATATAGTTTCCGGGAGAAGAAAACTGTATTTCCGTGTGAAAAGCGGTGTCATTCAGTATTTTGCCTCCCTCCGAAACCCAGTGGTATGAAATTCCGTTGCAGGTTTCGTTCCTCAGATACCCTTTCCACTGCGCTTCCATATCTTCCGATTCAACCGACGGGATCACTGTAAAATCAGTCTTCAATCCGGATAGAAGAACTATTTTTTCCGTCATGGTATACGTTTTCCGTCCGGATGTTGCACTCAAGCTGATCTCGTATTCTCCGGGTTGTTCATACCTGATTAAGGGCGGTTCTTTATCTTTGCAGGACGACGGATTCCCGCCTTCAAATATCCATTCGAAAGTTTCTGCTCCAACAGACAGGTTGTGTATTTTAATTTCTGCCGGAACGAACGAATTGATTAAAGTTTCAGTCACAAAATGGATACTTGCAGAAGAATCTATTTCGACTTCCAACTCTTTAACCGATTGGTGAAAGTCATTCCGGGCTTCCAGCCGGATCATATACTTTCCGCCCTTAAGGTATCTGATTTCTCCGGGATCCTTTTTGTCCGACGTCTGAGGTATTCCTCCCTCAAAACTCCAAAGATAAACATTTGCCCCAACTGTTTCATTATTAATGCGGAGAGTCGCAGGAGCATCATACTTTTCATTCCGGACTTCATACGAAAATTCAGAGATCACATCAATGACCGTCTCTTTGTAACACGAAACGAAACAGGATGATAAAACCGTTGTGCTGAAAACAAGAGGTATCTTAAACCGCCTAAAATTGTAGATATGAATCATAGTTAATGTCAGGTTGTAATTAATATTGGGTGCAAAGTTACAAATTGTTTTTAGTTTTGCAAATAATTCTAAAAAATAATTGAAGAATCTGAAAAATAATTGAAGAAGCACAAGTCCGGGTAAAGATCAAGAATGTTCTACAGTGCGTTTTGGAAGTTGTGGTATTGATAGATCTATTTAACCATAAGACAATCACTTATGCGGCAAATATACGAATTATTCTCCGCATTTTTAATGAGAAAGCATCAAGGAACCTTATTGAGTTACCGTCAATGTCTGATCATACAGGGATTTATCGCTCAGGACTTCAATTGATTTATCCATATCCCTGTCATCACTCAAAGTATAGATCAATGTCCCTTTTGCGTAATAGTATTGACGCATAATTTCCATAGCAAGGAGTTTTGATAAAGACTCTCTGTGCAATTCAAGATCCCGGTCAAGATCGGGTTGGAGTTTCTTTTCCAAAGCCTTGAATTCTTCGGATGCGGCTTCCAGATACCCTTCAAATTCCATGATCTCTTTAAGGCTTGTCAAGCCTTTCTCGCTCTGACGGTCATACTTAAAGTCCGATCCTTTCATGTATTCCTTAAACTCTTCGTAATCCTGATCCGTCAACACAAATTCTGCAGGAGGTGCAATTGTCGGATGTTTCACCCGCCATTGCACTACAAAATTCATCATCGACCCTTCGGCGTCCATGTAGTAGTAAATATTCGGCGTTTTTGTTTCCGTGACGGAAAAATCAGGGGTAACCCCTCCCCCATCTCTTACCGGACGACCTTTTTCGGTATAAAAAACGGTAGTCAAACTATCCGGAATACGTTCGGCATATCCTCTGGAATCACGGTGAGCATAGTCGATTGCTTGTACGCAACGCCCACTCGGAATATAATATTTATAGGTAGTTACTTTTAATTGAGAATTATACGGTAATTCACGAGGAGTCTGAACCAAGCCCTTTCCATACGAACGGCGGCCTACAATCACGGCTCTGTCCTGATCCTGCAAGGCCCCGGCCACAATTTCCGAAGCAGAAGCCGATCCCTGATTGATCACTACAACCAAAGGCATTATCGTGTCTATCGGATTCTGTGTGGCACGGTATACCCGTTCACTCTGTTTGTCTCTGCCTTTTGTGGTTAACATGACTTTTCCTTTCGGAACAAACATATTGATCATCTGCAAAGCTTCTTCCATCGAGCCTCCGCCATTATCGCGCAAATCCAGGATTAACGATTTGATCCCGCTGTTTTTTCTAAGGTCTTCGAAAGCATTACGAACATCCTGAAAACAACCGTCGGTAAAAGAGGACAACGCAATGTATCCGATACCGTTTTCCATCACCTTATAATATGTCACCGGATCTATATGAATCAATTTACGTTCAATTTCTACGGTGCGTGTTTTTTTCTCTCCCGCCCGCTGAAATTTGATCTTCACTTTGGTGTTCGGTTGTCCTTTCAATCGGTCACTTGCCTCGGAAGAGTTTTTTCCTTCTAAAACAAATCCGTCTATTTCAAGAAGTTGGTCACCTACTTGTAGTCCGTTATTTGCTGCAGGCATTCCTTCATACGGGTCTATGATCAGGATTTTTCCGTCCTGGCTCGTAATCACAGATCCAATCCCGGCATACTCGCCTGTTATCATAAACTTGAATTTCGGCATTTCATCTTCGGAAATATATTCCGTATAAGGATCAAGGCTGTTCAACATGGAGCGAATACCTAATTCAACCAGTTCTTTTGACTTGATCGAATCCACGTAAAACAGATTCAACTCTTTGAAGATGGTGTTGAAAACATCAAGGTTTTTAATAATTTCAAAATTTCTGTCATCAGACTGTTGAGAATTCACATCAGGCGCTAATGCAAGTATTGCGATAACTAAAATGACGATTTTCGAAATAATCCTGTTCATCTATATTTATTTTAATTGAGAGGGTAAAGTTAGTAAAAAATAATGATTCAATTCAAAATTTCGGATGCGCCCAAACGAATTTTGTCCCACACTTCTTCCGAAAGCTTGGTACCAACAACTTTGATCACATTCGATGCCAACAGTGAACCGATCCGGCCACATTGTTCCAATCCGGCCTGATGGATCATTCCGTAGAAAAAACCGGCGGCAAAAAAATCACCGGCAGCAGTAGCATCCACCATTTGAGTCTCAATGGCGGGAATTTTAACCAAATCTTCGCCTTTCATTACAAAAGACCCGTCTGATCCGACTTTGACTACCGCAATCCGGGTCATTGAAGCCAATTCTTTTACAGCCTCTTCCGATTCTTTTCCGGTCAGCATACGGGCTTCTTCCTTATTCGCAAAAACGATGTCCACGTATTCCCGGATTAAAGTCAGAAAGGAATCTCTATTTGCTTCTACTACGTTATAGCTCGCCAAATCGATTGCAATCATCAAACCCTGCGCCTTAGCCATCTGCATAGCCTTCTCAATAAGACTGTAATTATTGATCAGATAACCTTCCACATAGAATATCCGGTATGCAAGAAACACATTTTCCTGTAACTCATTGGCTTGCAAATCAGCTGCTGCGCCAAGATAAGTCCCGAAAGTCCGTTCACCATCCGGAGTTATCAATGTCATAGCGGTGCCTGAAGGTGAATTCTCCCGGTAAAAATGCGGAGTAACTCCGGCTTCTCCGATCTCCCTGACATAAAAACGCCCATACTCATCATCGCCCACTTTTCCGATAAACCCGGAATCGACACCCATCTTCGACAAAGCAAGAATAGTGTTTGAAGCCGAACCTCCGGTTGCCAGACTGGTGTTGTATCCGTCAACTGTACGGAAAATTTTTTCCCGCTTATGCTGATCAATCAGTTGCATACTTCCTTTCGGCAACTCCAGTTCATTCAATACATTATCATCATTTAACCGGATCAACACATCTACAAGGGCATTGCCCATTCCTAATATTTTCATTTGTCTTGTAAAAATTTAGACAAAGATATTGCATATTTCGAAAATATCCATTACCTTTGCAACGCTTTTTTTGAAAAAAGTAAATTCTTCCTTAGCTCAGTCGGTTAGAGCATCTGACTGTTAATCAGAGGGTCCTTGGTTCAAGTCCAAGAGGGAGAGCGGAAAAATAAGAGAGTTACATTTATTTGTAGCTCTCTTTTATTTTTCGGAGATGATCTGTTTTTTACGTTTTTTACCACGGAGTAACACGGAGTTATTAAAAAGCTCCGAAGTCGAAGCAAAAAACCTAAAAACTCCGTGTACTCCGTGAAATAAACTCCGTGACACTCCGTGGTAAAACCTTGATGGCTCGGACCTGGTGGTTTATTCTGGAGAGATAACTTTGCATAATATATTGAAAATCAAAATCATACAAAAAATTGCAGTAGTTAATCTAACACTTTTGTCAGATTAATTTCTTCTAAAACTTTAGGTAGTTCAATTAATGATCTATCAATCTTTATTTTCTTTTTCATCCCTCGATCTCCAGCTACAATATAATACTTGGCCGTATCCATTGACATTCTTTTCAAAAAGGCTTCCTTAATCCGTGATAGTTTTTCATTGATTGAACCTTCAAAAGGGTTACATATTCGATCAACACTTTCAACGATATTAAAATATGTTTCCCGATAAGATAATAATTTATATATTTCCAGCAGTTCTTTTTTATAGTCGATCAGCGACTTTAAATTGATCCCCTGTGGATGTCGTAAAAATAAAATAAACAATGATTTGGGCAAAGGGGTCATTCCAATTTCCATGTTGTTAAAATCAGGAAGATATATTTTAAAATTGTCATTTATCACTATCCTGCTTGGTTGAAATATCTTACTCGTTTCACTATCGAAAAGTATACTCCCTATTTCTTTAATTAGCAATTCATAAAACCCTAAAGCTTTCAAATTTTGAATATCTGTCCTCATTTGCGAGATTAGTTCATATTCTTTGCATGAATGTTCATTTTTAGATATTTTCTCTTCTGCATTTAATGTAAAAGTATTATCAGTTACAAGTTCATCTTCTTCGTCAAAAAGAGATTTAGACCACGCATTCGCCTTTTTACTAAATAGATGTATACCTGCCGCCTTTTTTTCAAAAAAATCTATAGGAAAGGGGGCTTCTTCCTGTAACTCAATATAACTTTCGTCCTCTTTAAATTTATCATCAAAGTATATAACTTCTTCATCAACATTCGTTTGAGCATCATAGCCTTCTTTGTGAGATATTCTACCAATATAATAGTCTATTTGTTTTGATATTGAATATCTATTTGATACATCAAATCGAAAGTATTCATATTCATAACTGTCATTTTTATCTTTTCCAATGTATCGAAAGAAACCCGGATTGATATGATCTTTATGGTCAAAGGCAGAAAAGAGTAAATGGGAAATAAAATCTGTTTTAAGAACCGTGAATGTATTCTGAGGATTCTTTCCCGTATCAATGTTAGGAAAATAGTAATTCAGAAAATAGAAGAGTGAAGTCTGTGAGTCTTGAAACTGATTTGCTATGACTGGTAAATACACAAAGTCTGCGGATAGTTTCGATTCTTTCAATCTTGAAAATATCTTATTGTAGTTTTTACTGATAAACTTATTTATCTTATTGTCGAAATATCCTTCCACATAAATAACTTGCCCGGGAAGAAGATTTAAATCGGTTCCTGACTTGAGATATTGTTTATTTTGCTCCCAATGACTGTGCTTCCTATAAAATATTTCACTAAGATTCATCATTTTATTCTTTATTTATTTTTGCAAAAATACAAATCATTCTTATAAAAAGCTCACTTTTACAACCTTGTTGATAAAATTCAATCTGCAAGGTTGCAGAATTTTAATTTATTTTCTGAAAACATTGATATTTGCACTTATAAACATTAAAATAATAAAACATTAAGAATCATGAAAGTTAAAGTGTACAATTTAGTTATTTTAGATGAAAGTGGGTCGATGCAATCAATTCACAAGCCTGCGGTTGATGGATTGAACGAAACATTGCAAACGATTCAATCGGCACAAAAAATTCATGGAGAATTGCAAGAACATTTCGTTACAATGGTTTTTTTCAATTCGAATGGAATACGAACCATCGTGGAAAATAGACCTGTTGAACAAGTGAAATTATTAAAAATGAACGATTTTCATCCGAATTCAGGGACTCCTCTTTATGATGCAATGGGAATAACTCTATCAAGACTACGTTATCAGATAGATGAGAATGAAAAGTCCCAAGTCTTGATAACGATTATTACTGATGGCGAAGAAAATGCATCAAGGGAATATTCCGGGAAAATGATAAAAAATCTGGTTCGTGATTTGAAGCAAGCAGGTTGGGTGTTCGCATATATTGGAGCTAACCAAGATATAGATGAAGTGGCTGATTCTATGTCTATAGATAATAGGATGGGATTCAGTGCTGATGAAATAGGTAGTCAATTTATGGCATATAAGCTGAACGCAAGTAGAAATAACTTTTACAATAAACTATCCAGAAGTTTGTTTGGTGCTGAAGTTAATTTACAAGAAGATTTTTTCGAAGATGAAGGAAAGCCAAAGCCTGAGTAAATGAGCAACTGTGCCTTTCGCTAAAAAAAACGACTCAAAAAAAAACTTTTGAGACATCTTCTTTGTTTATTCCAAAATTCAAACCCTGGCCAATAAACATATCAACCGGCTAAGTGCATTGAAAGAATATTATATTCGTGAAGATCTGTTTTTTTATGAAACTGTTGCTGATAACCATTTTAATGGGGGGGATCATTCCTGTTATTTCGGCAAATAACAACCAATACCGCTTCAGGACTTTATCTCCGGAAGGGGGGTTTAGCTATGACGGTGTAATATCTGTTCAACAAGACCACGACGGATTTATCTGGATACTGATGGAAAATAACCTGTATCGCTTCGACGGTTATCAATATAAACATTATTACTCCCGGTTTACTTCACTCGATAATACTGTGGAATGGTTATTTTACGGAATGGAAGTCTGTTCTTCCGGGAAACTCTTTGTGAGCGCCAATAACGGTTTATATGCCTACAATAAGACTTTTGATACATTCAATCTCATTTGTCCTCAAAATATCGAGGCTTTTACCGTCACAAATAACGACACCATTTGGATCAGGCAAAATAAAGAGTGGAATATTGTAGACATTGAAAAAAAGAGTTTATATACTCCCCTGTATGATGGGGAAAAACCGCATTTCACCGGGTCGGTTTCCTGCCTCAATGACGAAGATTTTTATGTATTCGGAAATTATGGAAAACTCTATAAGTATGATAATTCTAAAAGAGAATTTTCATTTTGTATGAACCTGCCTCATTCTGATATGCCGGTTTTAAAAGCAAAATCGCACAAAGGAAAACTATGGGCGCTCGTTGATAAACATGGTATTTATAAAATCAATTTATCAACTTTCACAATCGAAGCTCATTTCGATTTTTACAATGAACTTGGGAATAATCTCACCGTCAGGTCTTTTCATGTAGATAAAAAAGGAGAAATATGGTTGGGTACAATCCACGGACTGTACATTTTGAATCCGGAAAATGGGAGTTATACACATTATAAACACTCGGAATCCGACCTGTTCGGATTGCCGAACAATTCGGTATGGAGTATCAACGAAGATTATCAGAAAAACATATGGGTAGGCCTTTTCTCAGGAAATATCTGTTATGTGAATCTTGATGAAAAAAATCCATTTAAAGCATATTACACACACAAGAACAGAGATAATCATACACCGGTCACCGCTTTCACCGAAGATCCACGTCATTTATGGATTGGAACCGACGGATGGGGAATTAGCCTTATAGACAAAAAAACCGGAGATCATACCTATTATACATACCTGGAAAAAGGGAATGGTTTGTCGTCCGACCACATAAAATCGCTGGTGACAGACAAGGCGCAGAATGTCTGGATCGGCACATACATGGGAGGCCTGAACTGTTTCAACTCCAAAAGCAAACAATTCGGGCATTTTGTATCCGATACAGAGAAAAATTCCCTGTTAAATAACAATATAAGAAAAATTATACTTGAAAATGATTCGGGATTGTGGATAGCATATCAGCAAAAAAGACCGGCAATTTCTTTTTATTCAT
This sequence comes from Dysgonamonadaceae bacterium, assembly GCA_031267385.1. Taxonomy (GTDB): domain Bacteria; phylum Bacteroidota; class Bacteroidia; order Bacteroidales; family Azobacteroidaceae; genus BNXB01. The sequence goes on from JAIRZF010000116.1 coordinate 28,641, forward strand.
TCAAAAATAAGATTTTCACTCACTACGACTTTTCCAACGGGTTGAGTGATATAAACGTCTTTGACAATCATTGTAATTATTCTAAAAACAGCAATAATGTTTACATCTTCGACCTCCTGCGCGGAAGAGAAAATCAATTATGGATACTGAGCAGAAAAAATCTCTATCGGATGGACATCAGGAAAAATACAGTGAAAAAAATTGAAACAAATGATACTGTATTTGCTAATTTCTCCACTTTTTGTTTTGATGACTCCGGTAATTTATGGATCGGGACTATGGGAAACGGATTGATCAAATACAATCCGGATACCGGCAATTTCAGTGAATATAAAGATCCTATGAACCTCGGCGCTTCTTCTATTTACAGTATTTGTAACGATGACGAAGGGAACATCTGGATGGGTACTAATACCGGTTTGATCCGGTACAATATAAAACAGGACTTGTTTTCGGATTACGATAAACAGGATGGGATACAAGGGGCTGTTCACAATCCTATCGCATCAATGAAAGGCGCTGACGGTAATTTATATTTTGGAGGAACAAACGGATTCACAGTTGTTTTCCCAAAAGAAATTGTTCCTAACAGTTATCGCCCGCGAGTCATTTTGTCAGACTTCCTGATAAATCATGTCCCGACCAAGGCATTATTTTCCGGAAAAGATCCATCAAATTCAGAAAAAGAAATCGTCCTGAATTATAATCAGACAAATTTTGGCTTAAAATTCGCTTCGGACAACTACCTCATTCCTGAAAAAAACAGATTCAGATACCGCCTGAAAGGATATGATGCCCGGTGGATCGAGACAGATGCTTCTAATCGCACGGCTTTATACTCGAAAGTTCCACCCGGCGTGTACTATTTTGAGATAAAAGCCTCCAACAACGACAATGTCTGGAGTGATGAGACTACTGTCGTAAAAATAATACGTAAACCGACGCCATGGCTCTGGTGGCCGGCTTACTGTCTTTACTCGCTGTTTGGTTTATTCGTATTATACCTCATTTTACGTTATTATAACGGGAAGAAAAAATTAAAATTTCAGCTATATCTTGAGACTATTGAGAAAACTAAAAAAGAAGAGATCCATCAGACTCAATTAAGATTCTATACCGATATATCTCATGATTTTAAGACTCCATTATCACTTATTCTCGCCGCACTTTATAATATGAAGAAAAACGGTCAGAAAAAGAACTATCATGACATAGTGGAAAATAATACCAGAAGATTATTAAAACTGGTCAATGAACTGATGGATTTTAAAACCATTGAAAATGGTGGAAAGAGCCTGGAATTGCAAATGGTAAATGTGAACACATTTGTTGAAAATATAGCAATGGATTTCAAAGAATACGCCAATGAAGAAGGGATACATTTCAGGATAAAAACATCTTTGGCGCTCAAACTTGTTTGCATCGACAAAAATGTGCTTGAAAAAATCATTATGAATTTGTTGAATAATGCATTCAAGCACACAAACAACGGAGATTCCGTCTCGGTAGAGATATTGTCTGAAAACGATCTGTTCCAGTCGGAATATGCCGTTCATCATGCCATTTCCAGTGAAAATTTTGTTCCCGGAAACACATTCGGCATTGTGATCCGGGATACGGGCACGGGTATTCCTAAAGAATCGATAGAGGATGTATTCGAAAGGTACTTCAAATTAAATACAACGGGTTCCGACTCTCATCCGGGAACCGGAATCGGATTGGCTTTAGTGAAAAGCCTCATCTTGTTGCACAAAGGGGAATTAAACATTTTCAGTGAAGAAAAGAAAGGAACTGACATCGAAATACGCTTCTCCATGGATGAAAAAACTTACGACGCCTCTTCTTCCACCGCACGAAGTGAACAGTATCTTCATGAAAAAAGTAAACTTAAAAAATTAAATCCGTCGTCTGATGAAAACAATGTCGACAGGTTGATGAAAAGTGGCAAGAAACGTATTCTGTTGGTTGAAGACCACGACGACTTAAGAGAATTAATTACCGACACATTATCGGAAGAGTATGATATTGTGCAGGCGGAAGACGGAATTGTTGCCCTGGAGATATTAAAAGACAGGATTGTCAATCTGGTTATCTGCGACATCATGATGCCGAATATGGATGGCATCACTCTTAGTGAAAAAATTAAAAACAACATAAAAACATCCCATGTTCCGATCGTCTTACTCACTGCAAGATCCGGGATAGAGAGTAAGATAGAAGGGGCAGGATCGGGAGCGGATATCTATCTTGAAAAACCCATTGATTTCAATTTGCTGAGATTGACAGTCCGGAATGTTTTCAAACAACAACAGCAATTGAAAGAATATTACGCAAAAAATCACTTTGCAGACAATCCGGATTTGTCCTCCAACGAGGAAGACAATAAGTTTCTGAGGGATTTTATTCAAATCATTGATAACAATCTCAATCAATCGGATCTGGACGTCAATTACATCGCATCTCAAATGTCGATGAGCCGCAGTAAGCTGTATAATAAAGTCAAAATGATGACCGGACAATCCATTATCGAATTCGTATTGAATATACGATTTGCAAAAGCAGCCCGATTGATTATCGAAGAAAATATGAGTATGCGTCAGGTGATGGAAATGATCGGAATCGAAAGCCAATCTTATTTTACAAATACTTTCAAGAAAAAATTTGGAGAGACCCCAACTACATTTGCATCCAATCATAGAAAACAGAAACCGGATAAAACCTGAAATTGAATGGGTAAAAGCAAATACAGAAAAAAATAAATCATTTACAGCAAAAGTAATTTTTCCATTCCCAATAGCTTTGTGGGGGAGGAATACACACACACTATTATTTACTAAATCCAAATTATTATTACATGCAAAAACATTTTAAAAATCGATCAGAGAAACATTTTGGGGATGACATCTTTATTTTCTCTATCTTCTTTATCTTTTCTTTGACGTGGGGAAGTTCGGTTTGGGCTCAACAAACAGATTCCGTCGAAGAAAAAGTCGAAAAAAAAGTAGACATTATTTATGGGAGTAAGACAAAACAGGACATGATCGAGTCTTATTCTACCGTGGAGGGAAAAGTAATTTCAGACAGGCCTACCTACAACATGGCGACCACTCTGTATGGAGTATTACCCGGACTGGGGTTCACTATCAATAGTGGAATGCTCAGTGAAGATCCTGCTTACAATTTTTCGTTACGCGGACAAACTCCGCTTATTCTGGTGGATGGAATTCCACGCACAAGAATAAATGTACCGGTAGAACAGATAGAATCGGTTACCGTCTTAAAAGACGCACTGGGACTTTCAATGATGGGAATGACAGCAGGAGGAGGCGTAGTGAATATTACTACCAAAAAAGGAGATCCGGGGCGTTTGAAAGTGTCGTTCTCGGCACAACTCGCCGGTAATGAACAATTAAACAGGCCGGATTACCTGAATGCATACAATTATGCTACATTATTCAATGAGGCGTCCGGAAACGATGGTTTACACATTCCATATTCTTCCGCCGATTTGGGTAAGTACAAGGATCATTCTGCTATCTATACCCATCCGGACGTCAATTGGCAGGATGTTTTGCTGAAAGACAAGACCCAGACTCAAATTTATAATCTGAGCTTTGAGGGTGGAGGAAAAAATGCAAAGTACTTCGTACATTTGGGATACTATTCACAAGATGGGTTCTTAAAAGAAAATAAGAGTATAAATACTTACAAAACATCGGACTTTTCAAAAAAATATTCGCTGCGGACAAACCTGGACATGAAATTAACTCCGACCACCGACTTCAATTTGAGGATGGCCGGTCAAATGACCAAGGATAATGCTCCGGGGGGAGGGATCACCAACCTTTATAATGAGCTTACACAAACGCCGAATAATGCGTATCCGATGCTGAACCCGAATGGTACACTTGGAGGAAATCTTTTATACAAGACCCAGAATCTTTACGGACAATTGCTGTACGCAGGATATAACAACTATAACCTGGCGGATATTAACATCGACATGGAGGTCAAGCAACATTTCTCCGGCCCGTTATCCGGTTTTTTTGCCAAAATTGCATATTCTTATAATTCGATGTTCAGGGATGCAATCAACAGGAGTAAATCATCCAGGGGAATTTATATGTACACCGAAGATGCTGACGGAAAAGGACAGTATACAATTTTAAGTTCACCTTCCGTACAATCGTCATCATCCGATTATAACCGGCTGAACCGCATGATGCAATACGGAATTGAAGTAGGATATGACTATCAGAAAGGCAATCACACTTTTAATGGACTCGTAAGCTATAACAATAATAATTTCCTTTTCAGGAATACTCTTCCTGTCGTAAACTCAGGAATATCAGGCCGGTTCAGTTACGATTATGCAAAAAAATATTATGCTCAACTTGTTACATCTTATATGGGTATGAACCAATTCAAGAAAGGAAGCCGGTTTGGATTTTTCCCGGCTGTCGGCCTGGGTTGGAACATCTCAAAAGAAGAGTGGATGAGTGAAAACTCCCCGATAAATAACCTGAAATTGAGAACTACATTCGGAATGACCGGTAATAATCTCACAGCCCCCTATTTCATGATGGGAGCCGGTAATTTATCATATTATTATGATTATCTCCGTTTTTACAGCGAAGACAATGCTGCTTATTTCGGGAACACACCTTCTGCCCAAACTGCCCTTGCAATGGTTTCTATGGGTTATAAAACGACCTGGGAAAAGAACGTCCGTTTTAATTTCGGAATCGATGCTACTGCTTTCAATGATAAGATAGATTTTATTGCTGAAATTTTCAACAATAAGATCAATGACATGTTGGTTACCAGAGCTTCTAATAATGCTGGAATTCTGGGAATCAATCTAAACCAGGAGAACAATGGAAGTGCAACTATACGCGGATTTGAAGCTAAATTAGGATATTCCGATTCTCATGGAGATTTTAGCTGGACATTCGGAGCCAACGTCTCCCTTTATAAAATGACACAGGACGGATATGGAGAAGCTCACAAAGAATATGAGTGGATGAAAAGAACCGGGAAAAATTACGGACAATATTTTGGATACCATGCCGATGGATTCTTCCAAAATCAATCCGAGATAGATTCTTATCTGGCTAAAACCAAAATAGAAAGCGGATACGTTCCAAAACCCGGAGATTTGAGGTATAAAGATCTCAACAACGATGGAAAAATTAATTACATGGACATTGGAAACATCGGAAATAAAAATCCGAAAGCGCTCTATGGATTATACGGACAATTCTCCTGGAAAGGCCTTGGTTTTAATATGCAGTGGACCGGAGTTGCAAATACGGAAGCAATGTTTACGGACGACATGCCATTTCAGGAATATACCAGATCGAATACAGCTTATACCCAGGCCACGACAAATCATCTGAACAGGTGGACGCCGGAAAATCCCAATGCAAAATATCCCCGGTTATCCGTTGGAAAGAACAGTTATAATCAGGCGAATTCGACTTTCTGGCTGAGAAGTACCGATTATTTGAGATTGAAACACGTAGAAATATTTTATAATCTTCCTAAAAAATGGCTTGCTCCATTGAAGTTGGGAGGAGTAAAAGTATTTGCCACAGGATATAATCTTCTAACGGTCACCCATTTGAAAGGCAGGAATCCGGAATTAACTTCTTATGCCAGTGTGCCGGATATAAAATCTGTGAGTGCAGGTATAAATTTACATTTTTAATTCTAACAAGATAGTACATATGAAAACGATTCAATATATAGTTATGTCCGGATTTTTGATGCTGTGCCTGATTGTAGGGACAAGTTCCTGTTCTTCATTTGAAGATGAACCTCTTGAATGGAAGAGAGATCAAAAAGTATGGGAAAATGCGGATTCTTTAGGGATCTATGCACTGCAACAACTTTATGGAATTTATATAGAAATGCCTGTTTTACATAATCGCATTTCTTCGGATTATTTGGATGCATCTACCGATGATGCTGTGTCCAGCGTTAATTCAAATCAGCCGGTCACCGGGTTCAGGGATGGAAGATGGTCGCCTGTAAACGTGATTGACAACAGATGGACTGAATGTTATTCCGGTATCCGCCGTGCAAATACGTTCCTGGCCAATGTGGACCGGGTGCCGTTGAGCAAGCAACTTCAGGATGCAGAAGTCGTCAAACAATGGAAAGCGGAAGCGAGATGTTTACGCGCCTATTTTTATTTTGAGCTGGTAAAACGCTGGGGAGGCGTTCCCCTGGTCGGAAATAAAGTATATGACGTAAAAGACAAGATAGAAGTAGCAAAAAGTTCTGCAGATCAGTGTTTCGAATACATTGTAACAGAACTCGACGCCGTGAAAGACGATTTGATAAAAGCAGATAAACTGGCGGATACGGAAATCGGCCGTATGACAAATGGAGCAGCTCTGGCTATCAAAGCACGAACACTCCTCTACGCGGCAAGCCCGTTGTTTAATCCTTCGAATGACAAATCAAAATGGCAAAGAACGGCAGAAGCAGCAAAAGCCGTTATCGATATGAAAAAAGGCGCCGCACCACAGTATACATTACAAAAAGACCCGGATAAGATCTTTCTCGACTATAAAAACGGGGAGATGATCGTGGTTAGGATGACTGGAACTACAAGTCAGGAACTGGAGGAACTGAACAGCCCGGTGGGATGCGGCAACGCTGTAAACCAGGCTCGCGGAATGACCAGCCCATCCCATGACCTGGCTAAAGCGTTCCCTTTGAAAAACGGTAAAGCCATCGACAGCGGCGATCCCGGATTTGATCCGAAAAACCCTTATAAAAATAGAGATCCGCGTCTTTTGAAGACCCTATTTTGTAATGGAGAAAGCCGATGGTTGAAAAGAACCATATATACCTACGAAGGAGGTCCCGACAAACCAAATACCAATGGCATTCAAACCCGGACAGGGTATTACATGCGCAAATTTATGGGAAAATTCGAAGAAAGTACAAGTTACAGCGCCCAGAAACATGGCTTCCATCTCATCAGACTCGCGGAAATATACCTGATATATGCGGAAGCATTGAATGAAATAGGACCGGATGCCAACACCATTGCCGGAACAACCTCCAACCGCAGTGAAATTTTAACGTACTTGCGCGAAATCAGAAAAAGAGCCGGTATTACTGCCGGCACGGAATCCGGACAGTACGGCATTTCAAATAGTCTGAACCAAAATGAATTACGCAAATGTATCCGCAATGAAAGAAGAATTGAATTGGCTTTTGAAGAACACCGCTTTTTCGATATTCGTCGTTGGAACATAGCATCGGAAACTTTGAATAAACCTGTCACAGGCGTGAAAATCACTAAAAACGCCGATAATTCTTTTACTTATGAGGAAATAGAAGTAGCCGCTAAATCAAACTATCAGGACTACATGAATCTGTTTCCGGTTCCGGCTGAAGAACTGTACGGAAACGTTTTAATGACCCAAAACCCGGGATGGTGATAGCGGGATGATGATAGTAAGAAACTATAAATTTAATAAAAAATGTACGTATGAAAAAAAATATAATCATATTGCTCCTGATAATGCTTCCGTTCGGTATTTTTGCTCAGGAACTAGCTGTGAAAGGTACTGTAATCGATGAGACGGGAGAGCCGCTTATAGGGGCTTCAATCATTGAGATTGAAAAGCCGGCAAATGGGAGTATTGCAAATGTTGATGGCGTTTTCACAATCAACGTGACTTCTTCAACATCGAAAATCAGGATAAGTTATGTCGGATATAATCCTGTAGAACTGGACGTTAAACCAGAGATGGGAACCATTGCCATGGATCCGTCATCCATCACGTTACAACAGGTTAAAATTGTTGGCGCTTACGGAAAAACAAAAGTCATCAACCAGGTAGGAGCTATCAGCCAAATGTCCAATAAAGACCTTAAACGGTCTCCTGCCGCCAACATTCAGAATGCATTGGCCGGAGCCGTACCCGGCTTGTTTCAACAACAAACAAGCGGACAACCCGGAAAAGATGCCGCCAGCATCAGTATCCGGGCGCGTACAGCTTTTAACGAAGCTTCCCTGAGACCATTGATACTGATTGATGATATCGAAACAAGTTACAGTACTTTGGCAGCTTTGGACGTGAACGAAATAGAAACCCTGAGTGTCCTGAAAGATGCTTCTACAACAGCTATGTATGGAATAAAAGGTGCAAACGGCGTTATTCTGGTGACTACTAAAAGAGGAACCGATTCGGCTCCAAAGATCACTTACAGCGGTGAATATGGATTGCAAATGCCGACGGTATACAACAAGACGCTGAGATCTTATGATGGATTGAAAGTACTTCAAACTCACTATAGCAATGACAATGTTTCATTGGGATCAAACCCGTCTTCCCTGGATAAAAGATTTCCGGATTTATTTGGAAAAACAAGTAGCGGACGGGATTACCTCGACTATTACAGAACAGGTGAAGATCCCTATCATTTTCCTGATGTGGACTGGTATAACGAAGTGATGAGAAAAGCGGCTCCCCAAACAAAACACAATATTGATATACGGGGAGGAACAGCTATGGTGAAATATTTTGTAAACTTCGGTCTGCTCAGACAGGAAGGTATCCTTAAAAATTTCAAAAATCAGGATGGTTTTAACAGTAACTATTACTACAACAGATACAATATCCGCGCAAATGTCGATGTGGAGTTAATCAAAGATCTGACACTGACATTGAGCTCCGGAGCCATTCTTGGAGAAACAAATCAACCTTATAATGTCGACCCGCGAGCTAGTGGCGGAGCATGGAATTTTTGGAGAAAAATGGCGGGAGGGGTATTGCTTCCGTGGAGTTTTCCCGTGAAAAATCACGACGGCTCACACGGAGGAACGACGAGAGGTTACGCGACAATTAATCCGGTGACAATGCTCACTCACTCCGGGTATGACAGGCTGTTCGCAAATAATCTTTCCGGAAACATTTCGTTGAATTATGACCTGAACAGATATGTAAAAGGATTGAGAATCAAGGGCACGATGGCATTGACCTCTCTTTGGGGATACGAAAGAAGATTGAGAAGAGGTGAATTTCCGGATTTTACATACCTGGATTTTGAATCACTCAACCTGGTTCGGGTCAAAACAGGTGTAGATCCTCTTCCTGCATTAGCCGTAACAACTGCGAATACAAGCCCAAGCAGGAATATTACATCGCAATTTGTAGCAAATTATGACCGGGAATTTGGCGTCCATGAAGTGAGTATAATCGGAGTTGCCAACATGACCACCTCACGATCCGGAGCTAACGACCCGTACAATTACAGAGGTGTTTCCGGAAAACTCGGTTACACTTATGATAAACGCTATATAGCAGAAGTAAATTTCGGATACAACGGATCCGATCGCTTCAAAGGCAAAAAGAAATATGGCTTGTTCCCTGCTGTTTCTTTAGGATGGAATATTTCCGAAGAAAAATTCATGAAACCTTTACTGCAATCCGTATCAATCGATTATTGGAAAATCAGAGGTTCATGGGGTATCGGCGGATCCGATTATGTTCCGGGTGGTAATTATATTTATTTGGAAAAATATGCCCGTTCTACTGCCGATGCTCAACGGTATTACTTTGGCGAAAACCCTATCACATGGCAGGGAATCAGACCCGATCAGTTGGGGAATGACAATGTTACCTGGCAAAAAGAGGAAAAAATCAATATAGGAACCGATATTTATGCTTTCAATAATAAATTAAAAGCATCAGTGGATGTATTTAAACAACACCGGTATGACCAGTTGATCGACAGAGCTTCCGTACCTGAATTAACAGGCCTTAAAATGCCGAAAGCGAATTTAGGTATCATTGATGGGAAAGGGTATGAAATTGAACTTAACTGGCGCAGCAAAATCGGACAAGTTAATTATAGCCTGAGAGGTACCTATTATAAGGCTACTACCAAGGTTATTGAAGATGATAAAGTTTTTGCCACTTATCCGCTGACAAAAACAAAAGGGCATCCCAGGGGACAGATTTACGGATACATTTGGGATGGTTTTTATCAGAATGAAAAAGAGATCGCTGCATTGCCTGACGCCAGGGGTACAATTTATCCGGGAGATTTGAAATACAAAGATATCAGCGGACCGGACGGAGTTCCTGACGGAAAGATCACCTTACATGACAGGACGGCAATCGGCAAACCTTATTTCCCGGATGTCACCTACGGATTTTCCCTCAGTCTGGACTATAAAGGTTTTGATTTCAGCATGATGTGGCAGGGAGCTGCCGATGCAATGTTGTCCTCGTCCGGCATTCTTCAGATCGGAGGCGTAAATGGTAAACCCCGGAAAATCCACCAGGATGTATGGTCGCCGGAAAACCGGAATCCTGCTATGCCTCGTACTGCCGGGCCTAATTTCGATGTGTCGACTTTCTGGCTTCGTAATGCAAGTTACCTCCGCCTGAAAAACCTTGAACTGGGATATACATTTAAAGGATATTCATGGATGAAGTCTCTGGGTTTAAATAATTTGAGACTATACACGAATGCATATAACCTCATTACTATAAGCGCCCTGGGACTTTACGATGTGGATCCGGAATCAAGTTCCGGCAGCGATGTTGCTGCTTATTCAAGCTATCCTCAGATGAAAATTGTGAATTTTGGCCTGAGAGCTGTATTTTAATGGGTGTTGAAATTAATTTATCGATTTTATTATGAACAAATTTATAAAATATCTAACAATAGGATTATTCGCAATGAGTGTGCTATTCGCATGCAGTGAGTCGAATACGGGATTTTCAGACCCGGATACAACTGTTTTTAACAAAGAAATAGTCTTCAAAGACAGTCTTATGTCTTTTGAATTTGTAGCCGGAATATATGCACAAATGGTGGATATAAATTATTTTCTGGACAATGGTATATATTCGGGTTCCTGCTGGATGTGGGACGATGCTTCCAACAATTCGCACCAGGTATATACCGGATCGGCTCAAATGTCGTACCGATGGACTACAAATACGGTAACATCAACCGACGCCAGGACAAAACGTCACTGGACGATTCCTTACAGTTGTATTTTCAGGGTTAATACTGTTTTGAATAATATTGAAAAAACTCCAATAAGTAGTAGTATACAGGAGCGGTTGAAAGCGGAAGTCCGTTTCATCCGTGCATACCAGTATTACCATCTATTGCGTTGTTTTGGAGGAACCCCTATTTACGGAGATATGGAAGTCGGACCGTCATCGGATTTGAAAGTATTCAGCCGTGCAACTTTTGAAGAACAGGTTGACTATATTGTAAAAGAATGTACGGAAATAGCCCGGATACTACCTCCCGATTATGAATCGAAAGACTATGGGCGTGCGACTTCCGGAGCCGCACTGGCATTGAAAGCTCGTGTGCTGCTTTACGCGGCAAGTCAGTTAAATAACAATAATAATTTACCGGCAGGAGTAACACAGTGGCCGGCAGAATTGGTTCCGGTATTGAAATATCCCAATTATGATAAAGAAAGATGGAAAAAAGCGGTCGATGCCGCAAAAGCGGTCATTGACCTGAACCGTTATTCCCTGGTTGTGGATAATACAACAAGACCGGGCAATGGTTTTTATACCATGCAAATAACCCGTAAAAATTCGGAAATAATTTTTCCGCTATTGAAAAATAACAATAGCCGTTATCCTGCAAATTGTTTTTTGCCTAAATCTACCGGAGGCTCTCCTCAGTCCTGGCCTATCCAAAATCTCGTAGATGCGTTTCTCATGAAAGACGGAAAGAGAATTGATGACAAAAATTCAAAGTATAATTACGCTGTGGAAACAATGTACGAAAACCGGGATCCGAGGTTTTACTACACAATACTGTACGATGGCGCAATGTGGAGGCAAAGTTCTTCCTCCGCTACAAAAGTAAGGCTTAACATGAGTGCGGCATCTACTACTACGGATAAATTTGAGTGGGGAGCCAATAACAATAAGACCGGTTATTTGTGGAGGAAATTCTGTAGCGAAGACATGGCTGGTAATGGCCCCGGATATACGGATTGGGGATTTCCTTTCATTCGTTTTGCAGAGATGTATCTTGCTTATGCTGAAGCTCTTAATGAATATTATGGTCCGGGTTCTCACAGAAATGAAATACAGGAGCAGATAATCAAAATCCGGGAAAGAGCAGGTATTGATCCGGGAGATAATGGGCTTTATGGTATTCCCGCAGGTTGGACTCAGGAACAAATGCGCGATTTGATCTTCAACGAAAGGAGAATTGAATTTGCTGCCGAGGAAGCAATTCACTATTTCGACATGAAAAGATGTAATTTACTTGTAAAATACAAATCGGAAGTCCCTATAAAAATAGCACAATGGAATAAACCTTATCCTACTACCGACGTGGAATTCATAATCCCATATAATGCCAGGTTCGATCCGGGAAGACAATATTTTTTCCCCATCCCTCCCGGTGAAATTGATAAGGTAGGGAAAAGTTTGATCCAAAATCCGGGATGGTAAATTGTCTCCATGAAATGAACCCCAAAAGTTTGACAAAAAACTTTTGGGGTTCATATTTGTAAATAAGTTCTATCTATTTCTTATTGAGTATCAGCATCATAAAGGTTTTTCATTCCAATCAACTTATTTTGAACTTCGATATCAAATCGACTAATATCCTCTAACGTTAATACTCCATCATAGAAAAGTCCAAGAATTGTCAAAAAATAATATGAGCCGGTCAAACCATCATATCGCTTTGCAATCTGTTTATCGAAAGAAGTAACTTTCTTGTACAATTTAAGATAAAGTTCATGCGGGTCTCCGGTTTTCCACTCCAAACTATTGGTAAGTTTTGTTATTTTATCGGTAAATGATTTACATTCACGCTGAAGTCCGAGTTGTATCAACTCGCGAGCGATTTTTTTCTGACTTTTGGATAGTTCAATCATGGTGTATTTTCGTTTAAATTTATTGCATTTTTCCCTTTTTCAGTTGTAATATATTTTTGCTCCTGATGGTTGGGATTATCAGGAAAAGTCATTGAGGCGCATATTTTTTAATATTCTTTTTGCCGGAACCAAGTTCTTCCGCCCGTAAGATTCAATCAGGTTGACGCAAACCATATCGCGGTCGTTGTACCTCACATCCGGGTCGGTGGACAATGGATTCAGAAAGCGTTTATAGCTCATATTCCGGTATATAGCATCAGTACGATGCCAAGGACAACAATTCAGCACCGTTTGTTCCTTGCTAAACAAAAGGACAACCGCAAGAATATAGCCCTCTTGATTTGTCAACGGGTCTCTCGCCAAAAACCTACCGAATATTTGATTTAACTCCTTGATATGCGCTTCCGACAAGTAGTTTTTAGCAATTGCCACATCCGATTTCATGATTTTGCCATCGGGGGCTAATTTCCAATTAGTCAGTCCCATGTTGATTTTGCTTGCATCAACGTTCGTATAAATAATTTCAGCCGCTGTCAGACCGGTAATCGCCCAATGCAATTTGTTTTGTACTTTGGCATAAAAATGCCGGGTAACAAGGGAATCTTTCTGGTAATCGTCAGCCGTAGCGTAAAATTCACTCAATACCTGTGTCGCCCAAATGCGAAACTGTATGGCATAGTTTGCCGTTTTATAAGGCTGTCCGGCAAAAACATCACATACTGCTTTTGCTGCATCTGCCTGAAAACGTTGGTGTTTGAATTTTAATTTCATAGTTTTATTCTTCATAGTAATATGAATAATCAATTCCTTTCA
>JAIRZF010000120.1 GCA_031267385.1 Dysgonamonadaceae bacterium
AGTTTCGATATCAGAAACGAATAGAGATCTTACCTTTATTTTGAATGAAATATTTCGTAATACCGACATCGCTTACCGGATATCAAATAAACACATAGCTCTTTTCAAACGGGCTATGAAAGATATTTCCGGAACCGTGAGGGATGACTCCGGCGAACCTGTTATTGGAGCGAATGTGATTGTAAAAGAAACAACGAACGGGGTTATTACGGATGCGGACGGCCGATTTTCGTTAATAGTCGCAGAAGACGATGTCCTCAAAATTTCCTATGTCGGGTATATTACACGGGAAATAACGGCAGGCTCGCAGACCGTGTTGAATATCACACTGTTGGAAGACCGGATGCTTCTCGACGAAGTGGTTGTTATCGGGTATGGTATGGTGCGAAGGAAAGATCTTACGGGAGCTATCGCACAGGTGAAGGCCGATCGGTTCTCCACTCAGCAAAGCACAAATGTACTTGATTATCTGAATGGTACTGTTGCAGGTTTTAATTCTAATATAGGAACATCTGCTTCCGGATCTACTTCTATGGAAATACGCGGCCCCGCATCTTTATCCGCAAACAATTCTCCACTGATCGTGTTGGATGGAGTGATATTCAATGGCTCTGTCAATGATATTAACCCCAGAGATATAGAGACAATTGATATATTGAAAGATGCGAGTTCCTCAGCTGTATACGGTTCAAGATCTGCAGCCGGAGTTGTTATTATAAATACAAAACGCGGAAAGGGCGATGAGATGAATATCAATTTTTCCGTACAATTGGGAATAGCTGATTATACGAAACTTATCAAACCGAATGATGCTGAAGGATATTTGCAGCGAAGGCAGGACTTTCAGCGGCGTATTAATCCATCCAAACCTGATGCTTATTATACTAATCCGAATAATCTTCCCGCAGATGTCGACATGGAAACATGGCAGCAATATGATGCGTCGTATGCTGCTGATCCACTGGATACGTGGATGAATCGTTTGTCGTTGAGGGAAATTGAACAAAAAAATTACAGGACCGGAAACACGTATGACTGGTTCGACGCGACGACAAGTCCCGGATTACGTCAAAATTACAACGTGAATATATCCGGGGGCATCGTGGAAACCAAATATTACTGGTCATTGGAATGTGCTGATAATAAGGGATACATGAAAGGAGATGAATACAAAATCGTTCGAACGCGGATGAATGCAGATACTCGGGTATCCGAATTTTTAACGGTTGGTATAAACGCACAGTTCAGTAATAAGGACTTAAGTAATATAGCCGTCAATCTGGGAAATGTAGTTTCTCAAAGCCCGTTTGGACAGCCTTATGATGACAATGGCGTGATGAAATGGTATCCGCATGATGATTCGGGTGTTGCGGTAAATCCATTTTTAATAAGTGAATATCGTGATAAATACAATGTTATTCAAAACTTATTTTCCAATATATATGCCGATCTGCAATTGCCATTCGGGTTTAGCTATAAATTTTCTTTCATTAATCGCTATGACTGGGAGAAGGATTATTACTTCGATCCGTCAACGATTCCGGCCGGAAACAGAGTGGGGGGTATAGGGGAAAGGATAAACAGATCTTTGTATGAATGGCAGGTTGATAATATAATCTCCTGGAAAAAACGATTCGGTATACATGATTTTTATGCCACATTCCTGTATAATGCGGAGAAAAAACAAGTGTGGCAGGATGTCGCGGGGAATCAAACCTTTTCTCCCGGTGAAGCGCTTGGTTTTCATCAGTTGGAGGCCGGCAGTTCTCCTACAGTGAAAAATGATGACACCTATTCTACCGGTACGGCATTAATGGGACGATTAAATTATACGTTATCTGATCGCTATTTGTTGACGTTGTCTATACGTCGTGACGGTTATTCTGCGTTCGGCATCAATAATCCGTATGCCACATTCCCATCCGGCGCTGTGGCGTGGAATATTTCGGAAGAATCATTTTTCAATATTCCGGTTGTCAATAATTTGAAAATAAGAGTCTCTTACGGATTGAATGGGAACCGGGATATTGGTATTTATTCCGCATTATCCAAATTGGGAACAACGAAGTATTTGAGCGATGGAGCATATGTCTCCGGAGTATATAGTAATTCGTTGGCCAACAGTTATCTAAAATGGGAAAAAACGGAAGCATTAAATATCGGCTTTGATTTTTCCCTTCTGAACAACCGGTTATCCGGGACGATGGATTATTATGATATGAAAACCAAAGATTTGCTGTTGACACGCAGTTTGCCAACGATCATTGGCTATAGTAGCGTTATGTCTAATATGGGAGAATTGGAAAACAGAGGGTTTGAAATGACTCTTAACAATCGGAATATAGAAAATGAGAATCTTAGATGGAATTCCACACTAACGTTCTCCCTTAACAGGAATAAAATCAAACATCTGTATGGGGAGCGAGAGAATCTATTGGATGAAAATGGTCATGTCATTGGAACAAAAGAAGCCGACGATATTAATAACGGATGGTTTATCGGACAGGCTATAGATCGGATATGGGATTATGAGTTTATCGGCATATATCAGATTAATGAAGAGAAAGAGGCTGAATCATTTGGTAAAGCGCCTGGTGATACAAAATTGTCGGATGTGGACAAAAATGGTGTTTCTACTCAGGAAGATAAAGTGTTTCAGGGGTATACGAGACCTCGCTATCGTCTTGGCCTGCGAAACGACTTCTTCTTCCTTCGCGATTTTTGCCTCTCATTTTTTATTCGTGCCGATCTTGGATTTTATGGACAAAATAGTATGTTGACACATACGGATCATATAGAAGACCGGCGCAACGTGTTTGCTATGGAATACTGGACTCCGCAGAATCCTATCAATAATGCGACCCGCTTGAATACGGTAAACACGCCCGTATTTACGATTTATCAATCGCGCAGTTTTGCAAGATTGCAGGATATTTCACTCTCTTATAATTTGCCGGAAAAAGTAACCGGTAAATTTAAGTTCGGTAATTGTAAAATATATGTAAGTTCCCGCAATTTATTCACATTAACAAAATGGTCGGGTTGGGATCCGGAATCGGTAAATACGCCCATGCCGAGGTTATTTACGTTTGGTATTGATGTTACATTATAAAAAAGTAAAAGGAGAAAATATTATGGGAAAATGGATTAGATATTTGTTGTTGCTTTGTTTAATGTCATGCGGAGAAGACTTTCTGCAGATAAAGCCATTATCGATTTATACACCGGAATCCATATACGTGGATAAGTCGGGATTTGAAGGCGTATTGGTAACATTGCGTAAGAACCTGCGTGTGGATTTTTATGGCCAGGGCGGAGGACTGTCATGTGAGTTGATAGCTTCGGAACTGGCTATTTCCGCAAATAAACAGCAGGATGCGATACATAATTTCGATATACAAGTCCTTCCGACCGGAACCGGACCGACTTATGATTTTCACGAAATTTGGGAGAGAGGCTATAATCAGGTTCGCAATGCGAATGTGATATTATCCCGTATTGAGCAAGGCGCATTTGAATCCGAGGAGATTAAAAATGCTATTATCGCAGAGGCATATTTTCATCGCGCTTACTGGTATTATCGTCTTATACACCTGTATGGAGATGTGCCGTTCCTGAATATTGAACATACAGCCCCCAAAATTGATTTTTATACACATTCGCGTAAAACGATTCTGGCAAAAATCACTGAAGACATGAATTTTGCGGTAAAGTGGTTACCGGAAAATGTCACGCCTGGAGCCGTGTCACAAGGAGCCGGATATCATTTGCTGGCCAAAATTCTGTTAGCCGACAGCAAGTTTCAGGAAGCCATACAGGCTGCATCGGCGGTTATCGATGGAGGACAATACGCATTGATGAAAGAACGTTTCGGAGTGATTGCGTCAGATCCGAAATATAATGTAGTGTGGGATTTGCATCAAAAGGAAAACAAGAGTTCGTCTCAAAATAAAGAAGGCCTGCTGGTCGTTCAGGATCGATACGGATTCCCTGATGCGCAAGTGGATGGCGGAACAAAATCAATGCGCCGCTATGCGCCTGCCTGGTGGAATAATTACATAAAAGACCCGGATGGTGTCCGTGGAACGATTGATACACGGGGCAACGACTTTCTTATTTATGCGGGAAGAGGCGTCGGCTATGTGCGTGCATGCAGCTATCATAATTACGAAATATGGGTGGATGATACCGACCTGCGCCATGATCCGGAGGTGAACTGGTTTTCGACCGATAAGTTTATTTACAATAACCCAAGTTCTAAATATTACGGACAACCGGTTGATATAAAATATACAAATGCTATGGATACGATACATTGCTGGTATCCATATCCTTATTATAAAATATATGTGGAAGACGAAGAAATACCTGATGCCCCTGATGGAGGACATTCCGACTGGTATTTATTTCGCCTGGCCGAAACCTACCTTCTGCGTGCGGAAGCTTATGTTTGGCTGAATGATCCGGGAAATGCGGCAAGCGATGTAAATGAGGTGCGCAACAGAGCCAAAGCACAGCCTGCGAGCGTATCGGAAATGTCTGTCGAATATATTCTGGATGAACGGGCGCGCGAATTGTTTGCCGAAGAATTCCGGAAGTCGGAACTTACCCGTATCGCTTTTATTATGGCAGATAATAGAATGAACGGGTATACGGTTGAAGATTTTTCCCGGAAAAATTACTGGTATGACAGGATCATGGAAAAGAATGAGTATTATCGCGCGGGTGATATTTTATGGGGGCCGAACATATACAGATTAAGCCCATTCCATGTTTTATGGCCTGTTCCCGCAAATGCTATCGACAGTAATTTGGGTGGCGTAATCAATCAGAATGAAGGTTATATAGGATTTGAAAAAAATACGGAGCCTCTTACCGAGGTAGATAACCGGCAATAATCAACGAAAAGAATTAAATTGAAATGAAAATAGAATATCCGATATTATTTTCCACCTGCTTATTCTTGTTTCCGGGGTGTCATTCATCCGGTCAAAAACGACAGGCAGCAGGAAAACCGAATGTGCTTTTTATTTGTGTGGATGATTTGCGGCGCGATCTGGGATGTTACGGTTCGGTCGTGAAATCGCCGAATATAGATAAACTGGCCGGACAGGGGAGCCTTTTTTTTAATCACTATACAATGGTACCTACAAGCGGCGCAGCGCGTGCCGGTATGTTAACCGGGAAGTATCCGAGAGAGACATCAGACCTTTCGAATGAGGCATGCCGTACACGTCTTTCCGATAAGCCGGAAACGGAACAGCCGGAAACAATTTTTCATCATTTGCGGCGTAATGGATATTATACGGTTGGGATAGGAAAGATAAGCCATTATGTGGACGGCCTGCTGTATGGCTATACGGATTCGGCAGGTACCTCCCGCGAATTGCCCTACAGTTGGGATGAAATGCTTTTCGACTGCGGACAATGGAGGACGGGTTGGAACGCTTTCTTTGGTTATGCCGACGGCACGAATAGACAAGGCCGTAGCAGGCAGGTCAAACCGTATGAGACTGCCGATGTGCCGGACGAAGGTTATCCGGATGGTCTGACGGCAAGATTGGCCGTGGAAAAAATAAAGGAACTAACCGCCAACAGGGTCCCATTCTGTCTGGCTGTGGGCTTTTTCAAACCTCATTTGCCATTTACGGCGCCAAAAAAATACTGGGATTTATATGAACGGGAAAGTATACCTCTTTCGCCAATACCGTTTATTCCCGAAGGTTGTCATGAGATGACTCTGCACAAAAGCGAAGAATTTAACGGCTATCTTTTGGGCGAGGAAAAAGCGTCGCTGAAGAAATCTGTGTCGGACGATTATGCCCGCAAACTCCGTCGTGCATATTTTGCCTGTATAAGCTATGTGGATGCGCAGATAGGAAAAGTATTGGATGCTCTGGAAGAGTCGGGGCAGGCGGATAATACAATCGTTATTTTATGGGGCGATCATGGCTGGCATCTGGGCGATCATTTGGTATGGGGTAAACATACGCTGCATGAAATTTCCTTGAACAGCACATTCATCGTGAAGGCCCCGTCCAAAAAGAAAGGACTGAAAAATAACCGGATAGTCAGTTCTGTAGATATATATCCTACTTTGATGGAACTGTGTGGAGTGGAAATGCCGGAAGGTCTGGATGGGAATAGTTTTGCCGGCTTACTCGAATATCCGGAGGATAAGGCCTGGAAAGATGTCGCTTACAGTTATTTTCGTGATGGGATCAGTATGCGTACGGATAGATATAGGCTATCACGCTATTTCCACAAAGAGGAGATGGTTGAGGAATTATATGAATATAAACAGGATATTTTTGAACGAAAGAATATCGCAGATGAAAACAGCGATATATTGAATTCCCTTATTCCTCTTTGGGAAAAAGGGAATACATTGGGATCTCATCTTCCAAATCCCGAATAAAAACTGTTTCCCTTAGTGATATTTAACGGAATAATTTAGTTATGAAACTAAATTATTCCGTTATTTGCGCCGGTAAATCTGAAAAGGAGGAAAACAGCATGCAAAAGTTAATGGCGGAAAAAGGATATCCGGTGCGTTTTTCCGGGGAAAAGGATGCGTTTTTCGCGGGTGAAAGGCTGCCCGTGAAAGCTCGTTTCAACAACATCAAGCATGATTCGAAAATCGTACGGAATGTGTGGAAGACGATGAACTTTTGTTTACTGTCCGTCTTTTTGTCTTGCGGGCATGCGGATGACGGCGCTGTTACGCTGGATATTGATGAAGCGACGGAAAACGGGGAACAGATACGCCTGAGTTCAATCGGACGGACAATCAAATATGTCGGGCTGGAAACAAAGGACGATTGTTTATTAAATGAGGATTTAATTGTTTTCATCGGATTAGTAAAAAACAATTTGTTGATTGCTGATTTAAATGGATGTTATCTGTTCAACATGGATGGAAAATTCATTAAACAGGTTGGCAATAAAGGCAATGGCCCCGGAGAATATGGGAATATAGGAAATGTTGTTTACGATGAAAAAGGCAACAGAATTATGATTACTTCTACTTCAATCAGGAGGGGAATATTAGCATACGATGAAAATGGCGACTACATTGAAACTTTCTTAAATCAGGTGAATTTATCGCATTGGGCTTTCTTAAATAATGAAACAATTGCTCTCAATATTAGAAATTACATGGGAAACGGCAGGGAAAAATTAGCATTTATCTCTTTATCCGGCGATACATTATCGACCGTACCGAATTTTGATTTATTCAATGGGAGCAATGCTCCTTTAAGTTTAAATGACATGGCTATCTTTTATCCGTTTAAGGACAAAGTATACTATAACCGGATGTTCAATGACACAATATATTATCTGGACAAAAACTATGATTTAAATCCCCAATATATATTTTTGTCTTCAAAACATAAAATGGAGAGTTCTATACGGGCAGATGCCATGAAATTTGTAGAGACAACTTTTGATTACATTTTACCATGGCAAATCATTGAAACGGATAAATACTTATTCGTGAATATGCTAAGAAACAAAAGGGGGCTGAAGCCCTATTTTTATGATAAGGGCAGGAGAAAGTTTGTCTCTGTCGCGAACGCTGACAGCCGTGATTCGGATGGATTTGTAAATGATTTGGATAACGGAGTCGCTTTTTATCCTCAATATAAAATACGGGATAAAACGTTATGCATGGTTCTAAGCCCGACTAAAATTATTGAATTGAAAGAGCAATCATTTCTATCAGACATGTTTTTAGAAGTGAATGAAGATTCAAATCCGGTGATTGCAATAGTGGAACTTATTTGATGTTAAACAAATAGCGATGGGGAAGATTGGTTTGCGTGATGCGTTTTCGGGACTGGCGGTACTTATGCTGTTCGCTGCCTCCTGCTCGAGGGAGATTGTGAGTGTTTATTCCGCCACAAACAAGGTTGTCGCAGGACATCTGATACACTTCGTCAATGATTCGTTGAAATTTTCCGCCGATTTCTTTGGCGATGCGAGGGTGTATTCGAAAATTGACGGGAAATCCTATACCTGTTTCAGGAAAATACTCGAAAAAGAGTTTCCCGATATAAGGATCAATAAGAATAATTTCCTGGTTCATGTAAAATATGACGAAGAAAATGTCGTGGATCGAGACGTGATTTTTTGCCTGCGACAAAAGGCCGCCAATCTTTCGGTAAAAATGAATGATGAATATCAAAATTCGAGTTATGTCATATACCCTTTTAATGCATCAAATCAATCGTATCTCTATATAAGCCGCAGCCTGCATCCCGATTCGTTGACAAGAACCTCCTTTTTGGCCAGTGATGCCGGACAGGTAGCCGGAAGTATCCGGTTTGATGCCGATTATGAAACTTCTGCGCCTGAAATTCCTTGAACATGATTTTAAAAACAGGGACAGGCACGAGGCGTAGATAAGTCTTCGAAAAATCGCTTTCATTCTTTTAACGGTCATGGCAATCGGTTTTAAAGTAAGGCGCAAAGATAGCATGTTCGCCGAAAGACAATTGCCTGTCTGAACAAAAAAGTTTATCTTTGCGGCC
>JAIRZF010000185.1 GCA_031267385.1 Dysgonamonadaceae bacterium
TGGGCGTCCTGGTGTGGCCCTTGTCGCAATGAAAATCCTCATGTAGTAGCCGCTTACAATCAATATAAAGATAAAAATTTTGAAATTCTGGGAGTTTCCCTGGATAGCAAAAAAGATGCCTGGTTGGCTGCAATTGAAAAAGACGGTTTAATATGGCCTCAGGTTTCTGATATTGGCGGATGGAAAAATGTTGTAGCTCAGCAATATGCGGTACAATCTATTCCTCAGAACTTCCTGTTGGATCCGGACGGAAAGATCATTGCAAAGAATTTACGTGGCGAAGGTTTGTCAAAAAAATTAGCAGAGTTATTTCAGTAAAATCTGAATCGCCCATCCCGTATAGATAATGTTGGTAGAGACGTTGCGCGCAACGTCTCTACGTTTGTGTAGACGTCTGGGGTGTATTTGCTGCGAAGTTTCTTGCCAGGATATTTGCTGGTTTAAACAAAAAACATTACCTTTGCACCTCAATTTTTACGAAATAATTAATCATTTATTAATCAAGTTTTTATGAACAATTACGAAGCCGTTTTCATTTTGACTCCCGTTTTGTCTGATGCTCAGATGAAGGAAGCGGTCGAAAAATTCAAAGACTTTCTCAAAGCGGAAGGTTCTGAGATTGTGAGTGAAGAAAATTGGGGCCTGCGTAAGCTGGCTTATCCAATTCAGAAGAAAACTACCGGATTTTATCAGTTGTTGGAATTCAAAGCCGATCCTTCGGTTATTGCAAAATTGGAAATTCAATTCCGTCGTGACGAACGTGTAATTCGTTTTCTGACTTTCCGTCAGGACAAGAATTTTGCAGAATATGCAGCTAAGAGAAGAAACAAATCTAAAGAAACTGTAAAGGAGAACTAATCATGGCAACAAACAACAATTCAGAGATCCGTTACTTAACTCCTCCAACCGTAGACGTTAAGAAGAAAAAATATTGCCGCTTCAAAAAGAGCGGAATCAAGTTTATTGATTACAAAGATCCGGAATTCTTAAAAAAATTCCTGAATGAGCAGGGTAAAATCCTTCCTCGTCGCATTACGGGCACTTCATTGAAGTTTCAACATCGTATTGCTCAGGCAGTGAAAAGAGCGCGCCATTTGGCATTGCTTCCCTATGTAACCGATTTGATGAAATAAAAAAAGGAGGAAATAATATGCAAATAATATTGAAAGAAGATATCCTGAGCCTTGGTTACAAGGATGATATCGTAACAGTGAAAGACGGATACGGTAGAAATTACCTGATTCCGCAAAAGAAAGCAGTTATCGCTTCCGAATCGGCTAAAAAAGTATTAGCTGAGAACTTGCGTCAACGCGCTCACAAACTGGAGAAAATTAAAGCCGATGCCCAGGTTTTGGCCACTAAACTGGAAGGCGTTTCTTTGACTATCGGAGCAAAAACAAGCTCCACAGGAACAATTTTCGGTTCGGTAACTAACATCCAGATTGCAGAATCCCTGGCTAAACAAGGGTTTGATGTTGATCGTAAGACAATTGTTATCAAAGAACAAGTGAAAGAAGTCGGTTCCTACAAGGCAGTGGTTAAATTGCATAAGGAAATATCTGTAGAGATACCATTTGAAGTGGTATCCGAATAAAATCAAAGTTTTTTAAGGGCTGTCCCAGTGTGAAATTTCACAAGGGCAGCCTTTTTTTATAAAAATAATATACATATGAGAAAAATTGTATTTCTAATTGCGGCGTTATTCGTCGTTTTGAGTGCTTCTGCACAAATGAGTGTTTCTGAACAAAAAAAAGAAAAATCCATTGGATTTAGCCTGAATTATGGCACTGAAATTGAAAGTCTGGGGATTGGAGGACATTTCACTTATAATCTCACGGATCACTTGCGTTTAGCTCCTGATTTCACGTATTTTTTCAAAAATAATAATCTCAATGAATGGGATCTGAACATTAATGGACATTATTTATTTCCATTAGACGATAGTAAAGTCACTGTTTATCCGATTTTCGGATTTATCATTACACATTGGTCACATGGTGATAAAGTAAATTTGGGAAATTATACATTTTCTGCATCAGAGACAAAGTTTGGAATTAATCTGGGAGGCGGTATTCAATATGATCTTACCGGAAAAATGTTCTTTAAAAGTGAATTGAAATATTGTATCGTTTCGGATTTTGATCAGGCTGTAGTTTCCGTAGGACTTGGGTTTAGGTTTTAACAGGGAGATTTTAACAGGGAGATTTTAACAGGGAGTTACATGGAGTTACGTGGAGTTACGTGGAGTAACACGGAGTTATTGATAAATCGTTAATTTCACACAAAAAAAGCTGCCTCACATCATTGTGGGGCAGCCTTTTTTATTTAAAACTCCGTGTTACTCCGTGAAATAAACTCCGTGTCACTCCGTGTTAAAAAAATCGAAGAATTAGAGCGCTTACTTCCGTATCACCTTGAACGTTTTGCCATCGTAGTGAACCAGATAAGCGCCTTTGGGATAGCCTGTCAGGTCGATCGTGGTCACGCTCTCCTGGGTTCTGTAACTCCCTTTCAGAGAGCCGGTAACATCCGTGATCTTGACTATCTGGTTCGAGACCGTGTTGCTGATCCTGATTTCTCCCGTCGTCGGGTTCGGATAAACCGCAACCTGACCGGATGTTACATCCTCAATTCCGGTTGGGTACGTCACACGGATTGTTTGGCTGGCTTCCCTCGTGCCGCAGGGGTGGGTCAACGTGGCGGTAACTGTTCCTGTGCCTTCGGATAACGTTCCGAAAGTAGCCCAGGTTTCGTTTTCACCGACGCCTCCCGTTTCAGGAGAGAACGTGACGTCGTTGTTGGTGTAACGCCAGACATATTCCGTAACATCGGAATAGCCCGCCAGTTTCAGGTGGTAAGTCTTGCCCGTGATAGCGGGGTCGGGATAAGTTGCAAACCTCAGCGTTTCCGGCAACTGTTCTGCTACCCACAACCGTACTTGTTTACTGTAAATGCTTGCACGATAACCGCTGTAGTTATTCCGCACAATGACATAATACTGTCCGTAATCGGACGATTTGGCATGAACTATTGTGTAACGGTTCGTGTTAGCGCCCAGTATACGGCTGTTGCCGTAATACCATTCGTAAGTCAAGCCACTTCCTTCAACCTCGATCTCAAACGTATGACTGTCATTGACGCAGACAATCGCATCTTCCAGGTCTTTGGTGAGCTTCGGTAGATAGCAGTCCCGGATCACATTCACCGTATAGATCATCGTAGTCACCATATCCTGGGCGAGGACGGTTATGCTCAAGTAGTTGTCGCCCGGATTCAAACTGTAAGTACCGTTACCCGTGA
>JAIRZF010000209.1 GCA_031267385.1 Dysgonamonadaceae bacterium
CCTGACAAAATGGTATTTACATATCAGGGTGATGGAGACCTGGCGGCGATAGGCACTGCGGAAACAATACATGCTTGTAACAGAGGTGAAAATATTGTCATCATATTCATTAATAATGCAATCTACGGCATGACGGGAGGCCAGATGGCCCCCACTACACTGATGAACATGAAAACGGCAACCTGTCCTTATGGCCGGAACGAACAACTGAACGGTTATCCATTAAAAATATCCGACCTGTTGGCACAACTGGAAGGAACCTGCCTGGTGACGCGTCAGACCGTACACACGGCTCCTGCAATCAAAAAAGCGAAGAGAATACTTCGCAAGGCGTTCGAGAACTCGCTTGCAGGAAAAGGAACTTCTGTCGTAGAATTCGTATCAACCTGCTCCTCGGGTTGGAAAATGACTCCCGAAGCAGCCAACGAATGGATGGTGGGAAACATGCTTCCAATGTATCCACTGGGCGAATTAAAAGATATTTAAAATGATGACTTACGAAATAATAATTGCCGGTTTCGGCGGACAAGGGGTTCTCTCCATGGGAAAGATCCTGGCATATTCAGGGCTGATGGAAAATAAGGAAGTGAGTTGGTTTCCTTCGTACGGGCCGGAACAACGGGGTGGAACAGCCAACGTTACGGTTATCCTGAGCGATGAGAAAATCTCCTCCCCTATTCTGAATCAATATGATATAGCAATCATATTAAACCAACCTTCACTGGCTAAATTTGAAAACACGGTTAAGCCGGGAGGTATTTTAATTTATGACGGATATGGGATTGTAACTCCTCCAACCCGGAAAGACATCAAAATCTATGAAATTGATGCCATGAACACTGCCGTGACAGAAGGTTACGAAAAAGCTTTCAACATGGTAATTCTCGGCGGCATGCTTAAAGTTGCTCCTATGGTGAAATTGGACAGCGTGATGAACGGATTGAAAAAATCATTACCGGAACGTCACCATAAACTACTTCCAATGAATGAAAAAGCAATATTGAAAGGAATGGAAACTATTGTTGAGAAATAGTTTTGAAATATATTTTTTCAATATTAACCTGTTTATTTTTATCCCTCCTGCTGCTCAATGCTCAGGGGGTCGAAATTCCTGCCTCTTTATCTCAACCAAACGATACCATATTTCAGCCAAACGATACCGTATTTCAACCAAACGATACCATCAAAATCCCGGAATATACCCCGGTCTCGGCTATCGACACCACAAAGAGGATCACTTACTGGCGAATCACTAAAAGGACAGGAGAAATTATTTCCGGAAATCCGGATACGACCTTAACGGACTACGTCAACAGGTTACACGCAGACGGAATGTCTATTTCTATGGCCTATCCCGGAAACTTTGGGCTCCCAATGGAATCCAGGATCTATTTTGATCGTCCGGATCGTACGAATTTCATGTTTGCCGACCATTATTACAACTACGCTTTTACTCCGGAAAAACACAATTTTATCAACACAAAAATACCCTATTCCAATTTCACATATCATAGCGGAGGGAGCCGGGAAAGTAAGGAAGAACGTTTGCTTGGTCTCTTATCCCTCAATTTCGGAAAGGAACTGAATGTCGGATTTAACATTGATTATGTCTATTCCCGTGGCCCCTACATGTCGCAATCGGCCAAACGAACGGATTGGAACTTTTTCAGCAGTTATATCTCCGACCGTCACCGGTTACACCTTACTATCACGCCTACGAGTTACACCAATGGTGAAAACGGAGGGATCACGGACGACAGGTACATAACGGATCCGCTTTCCGTCACCAATACAAAAATAGAACCCAAAGCAATTCCGGTAAACCTTCAGCGAGCAGACGGTTCCCAACATACATGGAACCGGCAAAAAGGGACGGAATACTACCTGAATTATCATTACAACCTCGGATTTGAACGTGATACGGACAGAAAAGATGAAGATGGGGAGATTATCAGGGAATTTATTCCCGTATCAAGCATCATTTACACCTTTAATTATATAAATAAAAACAGGCTCTTCAACGGAACGGATAGTGCTACAATCGACAAGTTTTACAACAACATTGATCACTGGAATACCGGTTTAGCTCCCAATGATTCTACTTCCTACTGGGAAATGAGCAATACTTTAGGTATTTCCATGCGCGAAGGGTTTAGCCAATGGGCAAAATTTGACCTGACGGCTTTCCTGACTTACGACAGGAGAAACTATACGATGACAACTCTATCGAATGGAGACATCTTTGACCGGAAAACGACCCTGAACTCCATTTATATTGGTGGTGAAATGGCAAAACGTTCCGGGAAATTTCTCCGTTATGAAGCTCAGGGACGATTCGGTATCGTAGGCGAAAACCTGGGCGATGTTGATATGACCGGGAAAATAGAAACCCGTATTCCGTTACTGAAAGATACGGCAACCGTCTCCGGACGCATATCCGTCAAAAACTTGTCTCCCACATTTTACGAAAATAATTTTCACAGTAAATATTTGTGGTGGGACAAAGACCTGAGCAAAGTAAATAAGATACGCTTCGGCGGAACGATCGATTTTCCACAAACAAAGACCAGCATCAGCGTGGATGTGGAAAATGTGACGAATTACATTTATTTCGACAACACAGGCGTTAAACAAGAACCGGCCAGCGTCCAGATCATGGCGGCAACCCTGAACCAGAAAATGAAACTGGGAGCTCTCCACTGGGACAATCAACTGGCTTATCAAACCAGTAGTAATCAGGATGTTATTACTCTACCGGATCTGAGCCTTTATTCCAATTTATACCTTCAATTTATTGTATCAAAAGTACTCACCGTTCAACTAGGAGGAAATGCTCATTATTTTACGGAATACTATTCCCCGACTTATGAGCCTGTAACTCAGCAATTCAGAGTGCAAAAAGAACTAAAGGTCGGAAATTACCCCATCATCAGCGGATATGTCAACTGCCACCTTAAATACACCCGGTTTTTTGTTGAGTTCTACAACTTAAGCGCTTCATTCATCGATCCTCCGGAATATTTTTCCATGCCACATTATCCATTGAATCCACAGGTTTTCAGATTTGGACTCTCATGGGATTTTAATAATTAAAAATTAAATCAATAAACGAATGAAACAATATTATTTCTATTATTTCTTTCATTTTTAATCGGGTTATGAACACAAAGAAATTGCTTCCTCTTTATTTTGTCCTGCTGGGAATAGCGTTGCTGACAATGCTCTTGCTCTGGATTTCTTTTAGTAAACCAAAGTTCAGGGATTATTCCGACATCAGGGAAGAAGGCGTTTTGAGGATAGTAACAGACTACAATTCAGTTGGTTATTACAATACAGAAGATACAATAGCAGGAACGCAATACGAGTTATGTAAATTTATAGAAGATCTTTCCGGATTAAGTGTGGAAATTCATCTGGAAAACAGCCTTACCGAATCAATAAAAGGGTTGAAAGAATCAAAATACGATATTATTGCGAGAAATATTCCAATTACGACACAAACAAAAAAAATAATCGCATTTACCGATCCGGTAAAAAGGAGTAAACAGGTACTAATACAAAGAAATGC
>JAIRZF010000246.1 GCA_031267385.1 Dysgonamonadaceae bacterium
CAAATGGTTCTTCGTACAGAAAATTTGGTTAAGAGATATAAAAACCGGACAGTAGTAAATCATGTTTCCATAGATGTGAAACAAGGCGAAATTGTTGGGCTTCTCGGTCCTAATGGGGCCGGAAAGACGACTACTTTTTATATGACTGTCGGTCTGGTCACTCCCAATGAAGGAAAAATAATTCTTGATGAAGTGGAAATTACCAGGTTCCCCGTTTATAAAAGGGCTCAAAATGGTATCGGTTACCTTGCCCAGGAAGCTTCTGTCTTTCGCAAAATGACCGTTGAAGACAACATTCGTTCCGTGCTTGAAATGACAAATAAACCGGCTGACTACCAGAAAACAAAGCTGGAAGATCTGATTGCGGAATTTGGTTTGCATAAGGTGAGGAAAAATCTGGGCGACCAATTGTCGGGAGGGGAACGTCGTCGTGTGGAAATAGCACGTTGCCTGGCCATTGATCCGAAATTTATCATGTTGGATGAGCCTTTCGCCGGGGTTGACCCCATTGCGGTTCAGGATATTCAACAGATTGTCGGAAAACTGAAAGATAAAAACATCGGGATCCTTATTACAGACCACAATGTACATGAGACCTTACGGATAACCGACCGTGCCTATCTTTTATTTGAAGGTCGGGTTCTATTTCAGGGAACAGCCGAAGAACTTGCTGCCAATGAGATTGTGCGTGAGAAATACCTGGGACGGGACTTCGAATTGAGAAAACGTGTCCTGTAATTCCTCTCTGTGACCCTCTGTGTCTCCTCTGTGACTCTCTGTGTAATTTATAACACAGAGTTACACAGAGAAGACACAGAGTTACACAGAGAAGACACAGAGTTACACAGAGAAATACAGAGGATCTTGCGGATCTCAAGGTGATTTATAAAAAATAAATATCCTTTGAATTTTTATGATAAATTAATAGTTTAAATCGTGTGTTTCAAATAATAAGCCTTATATTTGCGACACTAAAAATTGAATTTATTTAAAAACAAATTATGTGCATATGAAAAAAGTAATTTTATCGCTGTTTGTAATGGGCGCTGTTTGTATATCTTCAACAGCTATTGCTCAAGACGCAAAGAAAGACGCAAAAGCAAAGACAGAAACAACATCTGCTGCTAAAGACAGCAAATCTTGTTGTTCGGAAAAAAAGGCCGCTGACACAAAAACTTGCTGCTCAGAGAAAAAAACTGCCGACACAAAAAGTTGCTGTTCAGAAAAAAAGACTGCTGACACAAAAAGTTGCTGTTCAGCTAAAAAAACTACCGCGGATAATAAATCAGCAGGGAAAAAATAATCCGACTTTTAAAGTTTGAGGAAAGGTGGTTCGGTCTCGGATCACCTTTTTTGGTTTAAACACGGGGGTATCAAACACGGAGCACACGGAGTTTTTTTCACGGAGTACACGGAGTTTTATATCTCTGTGATTCTCCCTCTAACTCCCTCTAACTCCCTCTAACTTCCTGTAACTCCCTCTAACTCCCTATTCACAAAATTCTCAAATAATCCCTCAGTTATTTCTATTTTAAAATAATTTGTATAAATTTGTGCCAATTTAATTATAATGAGATTAAAAAAAATTTAAAATGAAAGTACAAGAAGTTTTAAATGATTTGAAGAGGAGGTTCCCGAATGAACCTGAATACCTTCAGGCGGTGACCGAGGTATTGGAATCCATTGAAGAAGTTTATAATCAGCATCCGGAATTTGAAAAGGCCAATTTGATAAACAGGCTTTGTATTTCCGATCGTATTTTTTCTTTCCGTGTAACCTGGGTAGACGACAAGGGAAATATACAGATAAACATGGGATATCGTATTCAACATAACAATGCTATTGGCCCATATAAGGGTGGCATTCGTTTTCACTCATCAGTAAATCTTTCCATCTTGAAGTTCCTCGCTTTTGAACAAACATTTAAAAATTCTTTGACTACACTCCCGATGGGAGGAGGAAAAGGGGGTTCTGATTTTTCTCCGAGAGGTAAATCTTCTGCGGAGATCATGCGTTTTTGCCAGGCTTTCATCCTTGAATTGTGGAGACATATTGGTCCCAACACGGATGTTCCGGCAGGAGATATTGGCGTCGGAGGACGTGAAGTTGCCTATATGTATGGCATGTACAAAAAATTAGCGCTTGAAAATACGGGAACGCTTACCGGAAAAGGAATTGAATTCGGTGGATCTTTGATTCGTCCGGAAGCCACCGGATACGGAAATATTTATTTTCTTCTGGAAATGCTGAAAACCCGTAACATTGATGTTAAAGGGAAAAAATGTCTGGTTTCCGGTTCCGGAAATGTCGCTCAATACACTTGCGAAAAATTGATTGAACTTGGCGCTGTTCCCGTAACATTATCCGATTCGGACGGCTATATTTATGACCCGGACGGTATTACCCGCGAAAAACTGGATTTTGTAATGGATTTGAAGAATATTCAACGGGGTCGTATCCGTGAATATGCTGAACATTATGGTTGTAAATATGTCCCGGGAGGTCGCGTATGGACAGAAAAAGGGGATATTGCATTGCCGTCGGCTACACAGAATGAGTTGAACGGTGATGATGCTAAAATTCTGGTTGCCAATGGTTGTGTTGCGATTTCCGAAGGAGCGAATATGCCATCTACTCCGGAGGCAATCGAGATATTCCAGAATGTTAAATTACTTTATGCTCCGGGCAAGGCCGCTAATGCCGGTGGAGTTGCTACTTCGGGTCTGGAAATGACGCAAAATTCAATGCGTTTGGCGTGGACACGTGAAGAAGTTGATGAAAAATTGAAACGTATCATGTCCGATATTCACCGGCAGTGTGTGAAATATGGTACTGAACAGGATGGATATATCAATTATGTGAAAGGGGCGAATATCGCAGGATTTATGAAAGTAGCGAAAGCCATGATGGCGCAGGGAGTGCTGTAAATTAGGACGATATATTAGTAGAGACGTTGCGTGCAACGTCTCTACTGATTTTTATTTATGCGTCGATATTTGCATATGTAGCGTTTTCTTCGATGAATTCCCTGCGCGGGGTGACGTCTTCGCCCATTAGCATGGAGAATACATGATCGGCTTCGGCTGCGTTTTCGATTGAAACCTGGCGGAGAGTTCTGTGTTCCGGATTCATGGTAGTACTCCATAATTGTTCGGCGTTCATTTCTCCAAGACCTTTGTAGCGTTGTGTATGTACCTGGTTTTCATTTCCATCGGCAAAGCGATCAATAAATGCCTGGCGTTGTTGATCTGTCCAGCAATATTCTTCATTTTTTCCTCTTTTGCAAAGGTAAAGGGGTGGAGTTGCAATGTAGACATATCCATTTTCGATCAATGGACGCATATGGCGAAAGAAAAACGTCAGGATGAGGGTCGCAATGTGGCTTCCGTCCACATCGGCATCGGTCATGATCACGACCTTGTGGTATCTTAGTTTTTCTGTGTTCAGGGCTTTACTGTCTTCTTCCGTTCCGATAGTTACTCCTAATGCAGTATAGATATTACGGATTTCATCGCTTTCCAACACTTTGTGAGGCATTGCTTTTTCAACATTCAGGATTTTCCCGCGCAAAGGAAGGATTGCCTGGAACATACGGTCACGTCCCTGCTTTGCCGTACCACCTGCAGAATCTCCCTCGACGAGGAATATCTCACATTTTTCAGGATCTTTGTCGGAACAGTCGGCCAGTTTTCCCGGCAGACCTCCTCCCGACAGCGGAGATTTGCGTTGCACCATTTCACGCGCCTTACGGGCTGCATGGCGAGCCGTAGCTGCGAGTATCACTTTTTCGACGATGGTTTTTGCTTCTTTGGGATGTTCTTCAAGATAATAACCCAAAGCTTCACTTACAGACATATCCACAGCGCCGATCACTTCATTGTTGCCTAGTTTTGTTTTCGTTTGTCCTTCAAACTGAGGTTCCGCCACTTTGATGGAAATCACGGCCGTCAGTCCTTCGCGGAAGTCATCTCCACTAATTTCTATTTTTACTTTTTCAAGCATTTTGGAGTCCTCGGCATATTTTTTCAAGGTACGTGTCAAGCCACGGCGGAATCCTGCCAGGTGAGTTCCTCCTTCTATTGTGTTGATGTTATTGACATACGAATACACATTTTCGTTATATGATGTGTTGTAAGTCATTGCCACTTCAACAGGGACTCCCTGTTTCTCGGTGATGATATGAATGACGTCATCGATCAGCGGTTCTTTTGCTTCGTCAATGAATTTAACGAATTCTTCTAATCCTTTGGAAGAATAAAAAACTTCAGATTTGAATTTTCCATCCTCTTTTATGATCCGTTTGTCGGTAAGAGTCAGGCGTATGCCGGCATTGAGATATGCCAATTCCCTCAGGCGGGCGGCAAGAATATCATATTTGTATTCGGTGACAATAAAAATGGAACTGTCGGGTTTGAAGTTGATAGTGGTTCCTCTTTTGTCGGTTTTGCCGACGACGGCAATATCCGCCAGTGGTTTTCCACAGGAATATTCCTGCATATAGATCTTCCCTTCGAGGTGAATCTCAGCTTTCAGGTAGGTAGATAATGCATTGACGCAGGAAACGCCAACTCCGTGAAGTCCTCCGGATACTTTGTAGGAATCTTTATCAAATTTACCTCCGGCATGAAGTACTGTGAGCACGACTTCCAGGGCGGATTTATTTTCTTTTTTCATGTGGTCGACAGGAATTCCGCGACCATCGTCCGATACGGCAATCGAATTGTCTTCGTTGATAATTACTTCGATGTTTTTGCAGTAACCGGCCAATGCTTCATCAATGGAGTTATCCACCACCTCATATACCAAATGGTGTAAGCCTTTTTGGCCGATATCACCAATATACATTGCCGGACGTTTTCTTACGGCTTCCAGGCCTTCCAACACCTGAATATTATCTGCAGAATAGCTATTGGAGCCATTTTTAACTGTTTCGCTCATTTTATTTGAATTAGTTGAACAAATTTTTCCCGTCTCCGGAAAAAGCTAACAAATGTACGATTTTTTTTTGAGACCACGAAGTAAAGGTCATTAAAAGTTAGCCTGCAAATTCTATAACTTCCAGATTCTGAATGTCTTTTTTATCAATACAAAACCGAATGATCGTCCTGACTTGGTGAAACCCCTGTTTCCCGGCGGCTCCGGGGTTGATATGCAGTAATTTCAGGTTTTTATCGTATTGTACTTTCAGAATATGTGAATGTCCGCAAACGAATAATTCCGGTGGATTGTCGAAAATTTCCGGGCTGACGTCCGGTGCATAATGTCCCGGATACCCGCCGATGTGGGTTAACCAGACCTCCGTTTCTTCTGTCCTGAAACGCAGATGCTTCGGACAAAGCGTACGAACCGGATATCCGTCGATATTTCCGTATACGGCGCGTACCGGTTTGATATTCTCCAGTTTGTGCAGTATTTCACTGTTGCCGATATCTCCTGCATGCCAAATTTCATCGCAATCGGAAAAGTACGATACGAATTTTTCGTCCCAGTAACCATGTGTGTCTGATAGTAAACCGATTTTTTTCATTCTTTTTTTTATTCTTGCTACAAATTTAATACTTTTACGGTTCAAATTCCGGAGATAATGGAAAATAATTTCAAGTACTTTAGTCGTGACGTCAGTTGGTTGTCGTTTAATTACAGGGTATTACTGGAAGCTGAAGACGAGAATCTTCCGATTTATGAGCGGATAAAATTCCTGTCTATACATGCTTCTAACCTGGAAGAATTTTATAAGATCCGGGTATCGGAGCACAGGAGTGTGATCATGAAAAAAATACACTCTGAAGAAGATCCGGCCGAGGCTGAACAAACATTGGAAGAAGTCAAAGAGGAAGTGACGCGCCAACAGGAGCAATTTTCTTCTATTTTTGAGTCGGAAGTTCTTCCCGAATTAAATAAAAAGGGAGTCTTCCTTTATATGAATCCTAAAGTTGAGGATTTTCATCGGGAGTTCATACGTAATTATTTTGTGGAAGAAGTATTTCCATTTCTTCAGCCGGTTTTGTTATTAAAAGATCAGATAAAAATATTTATCCGGGATAATCGCCTTTATCAGGTTGTTGAATTGTTGAGAGAAGATCTTTTCCCCCAGAAATATTATGCGATCATCAAAATTCCATATTCCAAGATACCTCGATTCATAGAATTGCCGAAATATGAGGGGAAACATTATTTTATGTTTGCCGAAGATTTAATTGCAGCGAATTTACAGTACATCTTTCCGGGATTTAGAGTGAGGGGAAGTTATAATGTGAAAATATCGAGGGATGCTGATATTTACATTGATGAAGAAGTTGAAACGAATAATGAAAATCTTGTTGAAACGATCATACGAAAGGTCAAAAAACGAAAAATAGGAGACCTGAGCCGTTTTGTGTACGACCGGAATATGCCTTTTGATTGCCTGGAATATATTTGTAATGTTTTCAGTATCTATCCTAAAGACCTGGTTCCGGACAATGCTCATCTTAATATGGAAGATTTGATAAAGCTTCCCAATCCCTGTGACGGAGAGTTGGAGCGTAAATCTCCGGAGCCTATCAGGGTGCCTCAATTGGAGACTAATGATATATTTAATGTCATCCGGCAACAGGATGTGTTTTTATTCTATCCGTATCATACGTTTGATTATTTTACCGGATTTCTTCGTCAGGCTTCCGTAGATCCGGATGTGGAGGAGATTTTGCTGACGCAATACCGTGTCGCTCAGGATTCGGAAGTGATCAATCATTTGATCGGAGCTGCAATTGCAGGGAAGAAAGTCACCGTTTTTGTAGAATTAAAAGCGCGTTTTGATGAAGAGAATAATCTATTTACGGCAGAAACGATGAAACAGGCGGGAATCCGGATTATTTATAGTCTTTCCGGGCTCAAAGTTCATGCAAAAGTAGCTTTGATACGGGCGCGGTCGGGTCTGTCGTATGCTTATCTGAGTACAGGTAATTTTAACGAAAAAACAGCCCGGTTTTACAGTGATATGGCTATAATGACTTCCAATAAGAGCCTGACAGACGAAATTATTTCTGTTTTTGATGTTTTGGAAGGTACAAAGAAAGAGGTCGAATTTAAAAATATCCTGGTAGCCCGGTTTAATTTACTTCCCCGGTTAATTGATATGATCCGGCGGGAGAAAGAACATGTGAAAAATGGTCATAAAGGATATATTCTACTTAAAATGAATGGGTTGCAGGATCGTGTTATGATCAATGAACTGTATGAGGCCTCGAAAGCCGGAGTGGAGATCGACCTTATTGTGCGTGGTATTTGTTGTCTGGTTCCGGATCAGCCTTATAGCAAAAACATACGCATTACACGGATTGTCGATCATTTTCTGGAACATTCGAGGATCTGGTATTTCTACAACCGTGGAGAAGACGATTTATTTATAACGTCGGCCGATTGGATGCGGCGTAACCTGTACCGCCGGATTGAAACCGCTTTTCCCGTTTTAGACCCCGGGATCAGAAAAACCATTCTGGATATACTGGATATACAACTCAAGGATAATCAGAAAGCCTGTTTCATAGATGAAAATCTGAATAATGTTTTCAAATGGAATGACAGTGAGAAGCCGGTAAGGGCTCAGGCTGATACGTATGATTATTTATTGAAAAAATCACAGACTTTTGCTAAAAAAATCCCCATTTGAGGGTATCGTTTTATATATTTATGAACAATAATACACTGATCCTGGCGATCATTATCTTATATTTTTCTGTTTTATTACTTATTTCCTATATTATCGGGAAAAAACATTCGGGAAATGATGCCTTTTTTCTCGGCAACCGTAAATCTCCGTGGTATATAGTGGCTTTGGGGATGATAGGTTCATCCTTGTCGGGAGTTACTTTTGTTTCGGTACCCGGTATGGTCGGGAATTTTGATATGACCTATATGCAGATGGTATTTGGATTCCTGCTGGGTTATGTCGTCATTGTTTTTGTCCTTCTGCCGCTTTATTACAGGATGAATCTTACGAGTATCTATTCTTATCTGGATGAGCGGATAGGCCGGAATGCTTATAAAACGGGGGCTTCATTCTTTCTTATTTCTCGCACGGTTATAGCGGCGGCGCGTTTGTATGTTGCCGTTCTGATACTTCAGATTTACGTTTTTGATGCCTGGAATATTCCTTTCTGGATCACGGCTGCCGGCTTTTTACTGATGATCTGGCTTTATACGTTCAAGAGCGGGGTGCGGGCGATTGTCTGGACGGATCTGTTACAAACTTTTTTTTTATTGGCGGCTTTGTTCCTGATTATCAGGCAGGTTGCACAAAGGATGGATCTGGATTTTTCGGGTATTGTGACCTCCATTAAGGAAAGTCATCATTCCCGGATGTTTGTTTTTGATGATTGGCAGAGCCGGCAGAATTTTTTCAAACAGTTTATCAGCGGGCTTTTTGTTACTGTTGCCATGACCGGCATTGACCAGGAAATGATGCAAAAAAACCTGTCGTGCAAGAATTTGAAAGCGGCGCAAAAAAACATGTGTTCATACAGTCTGTCGTTTATCCCGGTTAATTTTTTGTTTTTATGCCTGGGGATACTTCTGGTCAATTTCGCAGGTTCGAATCAAATTGAATTGCCTCCAATGGGTGATGATATACTTCCGATGCTTGTTTCCGGGGGATTTCTGGGAGTGCCGGCTTTGGTGTTTTTCACCATTGGAATTATCGCAGTCACTTTTGCAAGTGCAGATTCGGCATTGACCGGACTGACCACGTCTATCTGTGTGGATATGCTTGACATCAGGCGATATGATGAGAAAAAGGCAAAACGGATGCGGATTGGGGTACATTTGTGTTTATCCCTTGCATTTATTGTAATCATGCTGGTATTTAAAGCAATAAACGACACCAGCGTTATCGACGCCATTTACACGATTGCATCGTATACCTATGGGCCGTTGTTGGGATTGTTTGCTTTTGGCATACTTTTCAAGCGTCGTCGCACCAGGGATAAGATTGTTCCTCCGGTTTGTATTTTAGCGCCGCTGATCTGTTTTGCCGCCGACCGGATCCTCAATACAACCATTGGTTACCGGTTCGGATATGAACTACTGATTATCAATTCTTTGATCGTGATGCTGGGTTTGC
Organism: Dysgonamonadaceae bacterium; assembly: GCA_031267385.1. GTDB lineage: Bacteria > Bacteroidota > Bacteroidia > Bacteroidales > Azobacteroidaceae > BNXB01. Next base: position 9,101 of record JAIRZF010000246.1, read on the forward strand.
TGTTTTTTTCTCATAAAGTTTGCTTAACCACGGAGTAACACGGAGTTTTTTTTCACGGAGTACACGGAGTTTAAAAAAATAAGGAAAAAGGAAAAAAGGAAAAAGGCTGTCCCACAATGATGTGAGGCAGCCTTTTCCTCTTGTAAAATTAACAACTTATTAATAACTCCGCGTTAAAAACTCTGTGTTACTCCGTGTCAATAACT
>JAIRZF010000266.1 GCA_031267385.1 Dysgonamonadaceae bacterium
GTACCTCCAACAGATTCCCTATAAATTCATCCGAATAAGCATACTTGGCATCACTGAGGGGTTTTGCAAAGATGCTTATTCTTTTTCTATTGTACAAATCTATCCCGCGCAAAGTATAAGATGCGTTTGCCCTGCCAGTTTAATTGCTTTTTGCAGATAAATCACTACATTTTTTTCCCGATACCTCTGTCAAACTTGTAAGTTCCACGAGGGTATAAATGAGTGTATTACGATACGCAGCCTTGTTTTGAAGCAAGGCTGCGTCTTGAAACAAAAGCACGACAAATCCGTCATAATCGTCTTGTAATATTTGAGCATCTATGTCGATACCTTTTTGTGAAGCGTTCTGCAATGAGCGTATAAACTTGGTTGCGATAAATCGTTTCATTTTGTCGTGAGTAAACTGGAGTATGCGAGTACGTTCCGCTCATTTATCCTTTTTAATCAGGTAATTATGAGTTTTAGGTTTATTATTTAACCACAGTTGGCTTTTTAACTCTTCTGCGTTTTTCATCCAGAAACTTTCTGCTTTTTTTAACTTCAAATATTCATCAAACTTTCTGTTATCTTCCCCAAATTGTTTTATTATATCATGTTTAGCTGTGAACACGTCGTCAATGCCGTATCGTTTTTTCAATTCGCCATATTCAATCATCGCAATATACCGGATCTTGCCACCAACGATAGCTGTATATTCGGAGACTATTTCAGCAAGGAATCCTGATTGTTTATTTTGAGGAGTATGGGCTATTGATGCTAAATTTATACCTTTTGAAAATTCTGATTCAACAAAACTTCCTATTTCAACACTATCTATATATAAGGTATACTGTCCTTGTTCGAGCCCTTTTATCTGAAGTATTTCTTTGTTTCGTTCGTTATTAAAATCAAAAAACGCAGAAGACTCTTCTGGAATTGCAACTTCGGGATAGGGAAGCGCATTTTCTAATGACGAAAATTGAATTGTTCCTCCGGCGGAAGAAAGGTTGTTGACTGAACAATTAATTTGTTCAATTACAGTAGAATAATTTGCATCAATCGTTGCTTTAGAAACCAATGTCGCAGGTGTTGTAGCCTGGAGGAAAGTATATCCCATGATGAAATTTGCTAAAGGTTTCGTATGTACCCTGTCTTTTAAAAGTAAAGTAAAACTCGAATCCATAGCCTGTTGCTTCCATGTAATTTCAAGCATGGGGTTGTAGAAATCGACAACAGGAATATTACGCTTTTTTCCTAACTCAATTACTTCTTTAGCAAGACGTTCCAAGCCTAATCTTTTGGGATCTACCGGTTCTTCGCTTTTCACAGAATAATCATAAGGAGAAGGGGTTATTAATATTACACGACAGTTTTCCTTTTCCAGTCGATTGACAATTTCCTCTAAGTCATGGGAATAATTATCTTTAGAAAACAAACCGCTGTTTTCCCACCAAATATCATTCATTCCTAACATGATGGTTGCCACTGTCGGCTTGTTTTCCAAAATATCCCTGTCCATACGACGAGTGAGCGTCCCGGTTGCTGTATCTCCTCCCGCACCACAGTTGAACAACTCAATATGCTGGTGCGGGTAGTGGGTAATATAATAGAGGTATATTATCTCACTATACTTGCCCTGGTGAGTTATGCTATTTCCTATGGCACACCAACGGTCATCATTCCTAAACATCAGCTTGTTATTGTCAGAACCGTCATTTAAACGATAGTCTGTTGTGGGTATTTCTGTACTGAAAGCCAGTACCGGCAGATCGAATGTATTGTATAAGGAGCCTTTAACCCATGGCAAATGACAATATCTTACATATCTGGGATTCGTGATTTCTGTGTTCTCTATCTGAATGAAATTTTTATCCAATTCCCTGATATAAATGGCATCCGCTTTGACCGGCTTAAAAACCTTGTCAGCTCCGGCGATTTCGAAACCATCAATATTATTCCGTGGAAAGAATCCAAATTCTGCATGGTCGAACTCAATCCAGATTTTACCATCTTCATTTACTCTACATTCACGGAACGAAGGGTTATCAGCCCTTATTCCCGACATTCCGTAAGTTTTGGCAAGCGCTATGTGTGATAACCGTTTTGCGACAATTTCTTTTTGACTGGGATGAATGCATTCAGGTTCTCCTACATCAATCGTTGAAGCCATGGCCACGGAAGGAACAGTCTTTGCCACTTTATATTGCGATTCTCGCAACTCCACAGAGGCCAGATTTTTCATTGGGGCAACCTCTACAAAGTAGAAAGGTAATTCTCCCTGTCCCCAGTCGCTTCGCCAGCGTGCAATCATTTTTTCGAAGATGGTCCCATAAGACACAGGATTGGATTCCCAATTGGATTCGCCTTGATACCAGAGAAAGCCTTTAATGTTGTATTGCGATATGGGTTTAACTAACAGATTATACAGTACTGAATTTCCCGTTGTTGCACTATTCAGTTCATCGGGACTGAAAGAGTCCAGATCGGTCTTGTTGGACCATAGTTCTATCCTGGTTCCTCCTTTTGCCGAACAAATCATGCCGACAGGTATATCCAGCGCATCGACCAGATTGCGTCCGAAAAAATATCCTATCGCACTAAAATTGGCAGCCGTAGAGGAATCTACAATTTCCCACTTGCCGGAATAGTCTTTTCCTTCGGCACCAAATGCAACCGTATAAATTCTCATTTTTTTCATTTTGGATGCGGCGGCAATAGCATCATTTGCTCCCACAACCGGTTGGCTGGCCGTCATCCCTTTTAGCGGCATTTCCATATTCGATTGTCCCGAACAATACCAGACATCGCCAATGAGAATGTTATTTATCGTGATAGCTTCTCCATCCGTAATGGTTATGGAATAACTTCCTCCGGCAACAGGAGTGAAGACTTCGACTAACCAGTCTCCCTGATTATCGACTTTCGTAAAGTAAGTCTTATTATTCCAACCTGTAACGATTCTTACTTCTGATTTTTTATCCGATTTTCCCCATAATTTTACTTTGCTTTGCTGCTGGAGTACCATGTTATCACCAAGAACAGGCGGTAATGTTATTCGTGAATAAGCATTGCAAATACACAAACAAAAGATTAACGATAAAAGATTTTTTTTCATGTTTGAATTTTTTATTTGCATTGCGACTGTCTCAAAAGGTCTTTTACACGTCATTGCGATGGAGATAGCACAAAGAAATACAGTTGGTTATCAATTTTTTTCCTGATTGCTTCCCACTTTGTACCTCGTGGTCGCAATGACGCCTGCAACTTTTAAGACCGCTTTAACTTTTTATTTATAATTCATTCTGATAAGTCCCATTATGGCAGGATTAGTTTCTTCTCCTGAATGGGGATAAGGTAACCAATATTGATCCAATCCTCTTGTCTTACGGGTTTTACTGGCATATTGTCCTTGCCATTCGGCTTCAACACCGAGTGCCGGCCCTGTGTAGTAGGGTGAAAAGATTGGATTATAGGTATCTACGATCTTTGCGATCCTTTCCTGCAATTTTCCAAAACGTATCAAAACATTAGCATCTTTGTTCTCAAAACCAAATTCCCAAAGATATTCGTTGATTATGTGTTTATTGAAATCTTCCAGGTTTTCAAAATCGGACGTTTGAAATGTATGATTATTTCTGAGAACCTCAGGAAAAGAGCGTACATGTATGACATTCAGATGATCGACAGCCATTTGACTTACTCCATTGAGAGCGGCTTCAGCTTCCGCAAACATAAGATAAGCCTCTGCAAGGCGGTACAACGGAACAGAAATGGCCGGGTCGCCTGACAGACAGCTTGCATCGTAAAATTTTTTGCAGGGAGGAGTAGGGCAATTTGGATTCCTGCTGGCCATTATGAAATAGTACACATCATTTTCCAGAAAAAATCTATACTTGTTTTCTGCATCCGCTCCTCCCCATTGTTCTCCGGCAGAAGCATTCGGATAATCAGCGTAAGCAGGATTGCTTTTATATACCAAATCCTCCAATCCGTCGTAAGGTTCATTCCCAAATTTACGAAATGGTATATACCAGTAACGAACAATAATGTTATCCAAGCCCAGCAATTGGTAATTCCATATAAAACCCTCATTACGGCGGATGTCATCTTTATCGAATGAGGCCACATATTCGTAAGTAGGCATAATGTAAGGAAAGTTCCATTGGGCGGGATAATATTCCGACGGACCTGGGGCGCACAATTCCTTTAAAGAAGCATATTCGTTTGGAATAGTCATTGTTCCCACAATAACTTCTTTGTTATCTGGGGCATTCACATTATCGGCACCTGCCGCCGTACGGCCGAACATATTGATCCATTTCATGTTTATTCCATCCGTCAGTTTGAATCCTTCTTTATTGATAAGGGTGTCCAAATGCGTATGAGCAAGATTGAAGAGATCATTGATCTGATCCCCGTATACATCGGCGTACGGTTTCAAAGCTGCTGCATCCGGATTACCCGATTTGTAACTCTTTGCTGATTGGGCTATTGTTATTGCCGCATCAGCGAGAATCATACGACAGGCACCCTTGTCAAGACGTCCGGGTTTAGTGAGCGATTTCTGTATTTCCGTAACATATAAGGCCTCATTCAGATCTTTGAATATCTGATCATAAATTTGTTTCATCGGAACAACGCCGTAATTGTTATCGAGAGAAGTTGTATGTAATGGAACATCACCCCAGTTTTTAACAAGCCGGAGATACATGAATGCTCTCATTGCTTTTGCTTCACCCAAATACGGATTTTTTTTAGTTTTGTCCAAAGGAGATGTTTCCAGACTCTCAATCGCAGTATTTGCTTTCATAATGCATCTATACAAAGTGAACCAGGTATTTGTCATGTGATTACTTTCCTCTGCCCTTGGTTCAAGTACATTGAACGAAGTGAATCTGCTATCGGCAATATTGCCTTGAACTCCCCGGGTTGTCAATAGAACTGTTTCCGATAATTTATACATGTCTTGATACATACTCAGACAAATTGCATTTGCATCATCTTCAGTTTTGAAAAACTGATCCGGAGTGATGAATGTCATTGGATTTTCATTAAGATCCATGCATCCAACCATTACCAACAATGCGATTGCTGGTAATATATATTTGTATTTTTTACTGATATTCATAAGTTTATTTTTTAAAATGTGATACTTACTCCAAAGGTAGAACTGAAGGTCATCGGATATTCGCTAAATGCCACTCCTCGGCATAAAGGATTTTGACCGTAGATACTCGCTTCAGGATCCAGACCAGAATATGAATCTATACTGAAAACGTTATTAAGGGATACATAAGGTCTGATTTGAGAGATAAAGAGATTGGATTTCTTAAAACGATAAGTATAACCTAATGTTATGTTTTTCATTTTTATCCATGTACCTTTTTCCACCTGTGTACTATAAGTTGCCTCTCCATAACTGATGCCATCTGTTATGGATTCGAGAATATAACCCGTTTTTCCGTTATCTTCAAGTACCACTTTCCCATTCTTGTCCACTACGTTGGGAACCCATCTGTTTTCAGCGTATTGGCGTACTCTATAGTTGTATTCGAATCCGGGTTGGACTTGGAGATTTAGTATGTCCTGACCTATTGAACCTGTCAGTGAAAAAGATAAATCGAAATTTTTATAATTAATTGATGAATTAATCCCGAAAATAAAATCGGGATTTGTATTACCGATAAGCATTTTTTTCATATTGCCGTTTTCGTCTTTTTCAAAGTCATATTGCCCGATAGCTTTTACCGGCGAGTCTTTCGCTGCATTGGCTACTTCCTCCGGAGTCTTCATTACGTGAGTAACCTTGTAGCCCCATATTTCTCCAAGCGAATGTCCTACTTTTACAGGAAACGGGAAGTTTGACCAGCCCCATACGTGATATCCGGGGATTTCTTCTACACCACCCAGGTCAAGAATTTTTGTGTTGTTTTTAGACCAGTTGAACGACATATTCCATTGCATGTCATTTTTATCAATTAATACGCCGGAAATAGCAAGCTCACCTCCTGTATTCCGTAACGATCCGGCATTTTTGTATATAAATTTAAATCCGGTATTGGCAGGAATGTCAAGCCGTTGAAGAAGATCAACTGTTTTTTTAACATAAAAGTCTCCAGTGACAGTCAACCTATTTTTGAAAAGGCTGATATCAAGACCTGTGTTATATTGCTTAGTAGTTTCCCAGCCTAAATCGGGATTGGGTATACTATAATCGTAAGAATAGGTCTGGGTCGCTTCGCCGTTCGATGGATAAATTCCTGTTACCAAAGCGGCTTGAGACTGATAAGGGATGACCCCTTGATTACCGGTTTCACCGTATGACAGACGTAGTTTTAAGTTCGATATAAATTTTATGTCTTTAAGGAAATTTTCCTGATTAATTCTCCAAGCAAAAGCCATGGAAGGAAAGAAACCCCATTTATTGTTTTTCCCGAATTTTGAACTTCCGTCGGAACGAAAAGAGGCCGTAAAAAGATACCGGTCGTCATAATTATAGTTAACCCTTCCAAGCCAGGATGCGCCGGTTACTTTCCAATAATCGGAATAAGGGCGGTTGATTATTTCACCGCTACCGAGCACATGAAATGTGTTAATATCATTCAGAAAACCGGTGGTGCTGACCGAATGGGAATTTCCGGATGTCTGTTCCTGAGTAAATCCTGCAACAAAATCAAATATATGCTTATTCAATGCAGTATTGTAAAACAGAAGATTTTCATTAATGAAATATAAATCCAATGCATTTCCGTAAGTGGCATAGCCACCTTGATTGCCCCAATAACGGTTGGAAATTTTGGGAATATAGTAATCGCGAACATTCAGATTGAACCGGGTTCCTCCGGAAATTTTGAACTTGAGATTTTTTGCAAGGTTGAATGTAAGCGCCATATTATCCATAACGGTATAGACTGTATTTTTGTCAGTCAGCTGAGTGGCAGTAGTATAAGGGGTTTCAATGCCGCGCACTACAAGACCATTCGCCAACTCATAGCGGAAATTCGTCATCAAAATTGTTGGATCGGTAAGTACCGCATTCATTGTCAGTCCTCTCATGTCACCCGACTGTATATTTCCAACTTGTGCACGATTACTTTCGGTATATGCCATGTTGGTAGTATTATTAAATTCAATGAATTTAGATAGTTTACTTTCAATACTGGCGTTCACTGAATATCTTTTATATTCAGATCCTAACAAAACGCCTTCTATATTGTCCATACCTACTCCGACATAGTATTGCGTTTTGTCGCTACCTCCGGATATTGAAACGGCATATTTTTGGTTTATACCGGTTCTCATTATTACATCCTGCCAGTCGGTCGATGGTGTATGGCCTGTCCTGTAATCATTTGGTTCAGGACGATAGGATCCATCGCCTCCGTAATTATTGTCAGGAGTCCACCTGTATTCATTTTGACCTTGGTAAATGCCGGGGTATGGCAAAGACTTCAACGCTTCTTCATAAGTCAAGTTATCTTTTAGGATAGACTTTATTAAATGACGTGTATTCCATTGTTCTGTAAATTCAGCCGCATCCAGAAGGTCCCATTTACGCACAACATTCGCAACATCGAGAGAAACATCGAAAGTAATCTTTGCGCTACCGGCTTTACCCTTTTTGGTTGTTATCAGTACTACCCCGTTGGCTGCTCTTGAACCGTAGATTGCAGTTGCGGAAGCGTCTTTCAATACTTCTATTGATTCTATGTCGGAAGGATTCAGAAAACTCAACATATTTGCGCCCTGTGTCATTGTTTGATATTCACCTTCTGTGCCAAAACTGTCGAATCCTCCGCCGTCGCGGACGATGCTGTTTTTACCGGAAATAGGGATACCGTCTATTACATAAAGAGGTTCCGTCCCTCCCAAAAGGGAATTTGAACCGCGGATTACCATACTTAACCCTCCGTCGGGAGAACCTTCGGATTGAATAATATAAGCGCCAGGGACACGTCCCTGGAGTCCCTGGTCTATAGAAGTGATTTTACCTTTGATATCGTTTGCATTAACTGACGTCATTGCGCCGGTAAGATCACTTTTCCGCATTGTTCCGTAGCCTACAACGACAACTTCATCCAAATCGGAATTGTCAGTAAGGATAATATTATACTCAGAAGCGGCCGTAAGGACTACTTTACGGGGCTTCATTCCTACAAAACTCATTTGTAGCGATTTAGCTTCCTGTGGAATATTCAGACTAAAGGAACCGTTTCCATTGGTTGCCGTTCCGATGTTCGCATTATTGTCTACCGTAACCGTAGCGCCGATGATCGGTTCTTGTCTTTCGTCAACTACTGTTCCGGTGATTGTTCTGTTTTGTCCGGCCAGATGGAGTGAACATAAACAAAGAATGACTGTTAAAAAAAGTTTATATCTTGTTTTCATATCATTTTTTTTAAGATGTATTTAACTCTATGGATTGGTTATCAATTGTTTGCCATCAACAACCGTCACTTTCTTCATGTTCATTTCCGGATCAACGGTATATTTTACCGGGTTTGATCTGTCCGGAAGAATTTTCAACAAAAAAGTATAACTGCTTGGTGTTCCGGAAGTCTTAGGTACATTCTCGACATAGTCGATAGTACGAATCATGATAGCAGTCGATGTTTGGGATCTTGCAAATACAGCACGACTACAATCCCATACATTAAAGTGTGTTCCGTCTTTATTGATCGAATCCTTTCTCATTATGGGATTCATCAAGCGGATATAAGTGTTGACAGCCGTCTCATCTGACTCTTGAGTAACCGTATTTACCAAATTGAAATAACAGCTGAAAGAAACGATATCGTTGGAATTATCGCTTACCAACTTAATAATTCGAACATAAGTCGAATCGGGACCTCCATTCGGATTTTTCTCTTTATTATCAATCACAATATCCGCAGTATCCTCAAAGCCAATTTTTAACACCGGAGGATCATACCCGTTCATCTCATCTTTACTACAGGATGAGATCATAAAAATGATTACCGCGATTAGATAGCGGTTTAATGGAAATTTTTTAATCATAATTTTATTAATTTTAAAGTTCATATTGTTTTATTTATAAGCTATTATATACTGATTATTAGCAATAATGCGATTATTATTGAGTACAAGCTTTGTTCCAGCCGGAAGAACGACCACTATTCGGGCTTGGTCGGCAGGAATCTCTATTTTCCCGTTTGCTGTAATATTCTGGGCTACATATACTTTTTCAACCGTATCGAAAAGGTCGCAGGCTTGTTGTGCCCGAAAAGTTACCGACCGGGCTTCCGTATAAGGGTTATAGTACAAATAAACAGGATAGGGGCGTTTTGCATAAAAGTCCGTAATATTGCAATCCAGACGCAAAATACCTTCTACATCTGTTTCCTCGACAATCGCTCCCAGTATACCAACCGGAGATGAACTATATACACTGAACATCGTTTCGTCCGGATTCCCTTTTTTCCAAAGAGGTCCATCGCCCAGCGCCACGGGACTCACATTTTTCAATGAGGCTTTTCCGTAACGATCGTGACGGCTCAATCCTTCGTATGCAATCGTATTGCCTGTTTTATCTTTCCATTCGGGAAGATATTGATTGCCGTCGCCTATTTCTTCCGGATAAAACAGCCGGCAGGCGTTTGTATTGTTCAACATCCATTTTCCTATGGCACGTGCATACTGGGGCTGGTATTTGACCATCGAAACAAGCGGCCATGCAGGTTTTATGCTATTCATCAGAAAAGCGTAACCATTCACATCGCCTTGTAAGCCACTTACATCATAGTCGCCCCATTTCCCGACAATAATTCCCCAGCCGTTACGTCCTGTCGGACTTTTACATCCGTCAAATACCCAGTCCAGCAACTTGTGAACATCGTAGTTTGTTCCTTCCGTCGCATTCAGATAGGCTGCTGTGTAGATTCCCAAGGGCAGGAGCACTTCGTAAAAGCGGCTTTCCGTTTGCGACAACAAGGCTTCGATTGCACTTTTACTGTGATTCAGATAACGAATGTTTCCAAATTTTTGGTAAGCGCACAAAAGTACGTAAGCATGTCCGCCGGCAGCATCCTGTTGAAAGGGAATGCGGTTCACTCGTCCTTCCATCTTTCCGTAATCGAAATACGAGTAGTTGTAATTGCCGTTCAATACGGAATCCGCTTTGACGAATTGCTCTGCTATGCTATGCTGTATGGCGTCGGCGCCGGTTACTCCCGGAAAAACATCGCAAACAGCATAGTAAAGCGCGTTGGGAAAGACATCGTACCACCAGTCGCGTCCGTAACCGCCTCCTGATCCGCCCACAGAAGCTGTCGTGTTGTTCATCATGATATTCCAGCCTGTTTCTGAATTGAAATAGTTTTGTACCATTTTCACGTAGTTATATCCATCCTGACTGGTTTTGTCTATTCCAATCAAACCGGCTCCCAGCAGAGCAGCCAACGAATTAAGGTTTTCGTGAAATTCGCCGTTGTTAGCGTCTTTTCCCTGCCGGACGTCGTGTATTGCCGTATAAAGCCCGAAAGTTGTCTGGTCAATATTCCTGCGATGATCGTCCAGCCAGATCAGGCATCCGGTTTCGCTCGGATTGTTCCAGTCAAAAACGAATCGGTCGAATGCTTTCGCTTTTTCTTTCCAATCCAGTACCCGGTAGGGTTGAGGCAGGTTTGGCATTTCTTCCACCCTGCCTATCGCTTTTTGTACTACTTTTTCTCCATATTTTTCACTCCGTCCGGTACAGGCAAAAAGAGAAAAAGCACATGTTAAAATAATGAATTGTTTAATCATTTGTGTTCAATTTTATTTGTGTGGTTTATAATGTTCTTACTTAAAGGATAAGCCAGTAATTGCAATCCGCCGACAATTATTAATGCGTATTTCAAGGCAAAAGTTTCCGAAATGCGGTAAGCCAGCAGGATGAAAAGCAGCAAGCCGAAAGTTCTCCCTAAAAACAAGCCCAGTTCATGGCTTAATATATAGGAATATTCGTTTCTTTTTTCCAGTACGGCAACCGTATCTATGGTTTTCATCATAATGGGAAAATAAGCCAAATCAAACAGGGGCTGGAAGATGACTTTTGTCAAAACGAACAGAATAACTCCGAGCGAAGAAAACAGGATTCCATTGCACAGCGTTCCGGCAAAGAAAACCAGCATACCGCCTAAAAATATTTTCAACCGGTCTTGCGGTTTGGCGATACGTCCCAGTACATATACCAGCAATGCAGTCAAAACGCTGCTGATACTTTGTATTAATCCCAAAATTCCTTCATCTCCCACTAATTGGAGTACCAGTATAGCCGGTGCTGTAACTAAAAATCCCTGTACCATCCCTTTCAAAGAAGACAGCAGCAATATTTTTTTCCACAGGGCGTGGAAGCGAAAGAAAAGGAAACTTTTTTCTTTCGGATTTGAAAAGTTTCCCTTCCACAGAATCATACAGGCTATCAGGGTGACGAGAATAACCACAATGGTTACGACACGGTAGGCGGAATTAATATCAATGTGTATCCCGACGAATGTGTGTCCATCCATCCGGCTGATAAAAGCGCCAATCAGCAAAGGGACGCCAATGGAACCGATGGTGAAGAAAAACGATTCCAGTCCGAAAAAGTAATTCCGGTTGTTGTCGCAAGTATTGTTGAGCGCGAGCAAATAACGGTTTGTCCAGAAAAAACCGGAGGCAATTCCCAGTGTAAAACCGGCAACACCCAATGCCGTAAAGCCCAGGGATTGAATGAACATCATTCCAAACATAGACAGGCTGCTTACAAGAATACCGGCTGCATAGAGAAACTTTACGCTGTATTTTTTCAACAATAAGCCATTGATCAGCGAGGCTACTACAATTCCCGCATACATCATCAGTTGATAGTAGGCCACCATCACTGGATTATTGGTATTTCTCATTACATACGCGCCAATAAAAATTTCTACTACCGGAAGCACGAGGGCGTAAAGCATATTGGTCATCAACAAGACGCGCATATTGAACGCTTGTTGCCGGAAGAACAAATATTCTTTTCTTAATTTGTCTATCATTGCTTTATTTATTTTAAGGAGTTCAAAATCGCCGAAATGGAAAAATTGGCATGACAGATTACCTCATCACTGGCTCCATAATACAGGTGAATTGTGTCACCTTCAATCCAGTGTCCGTTGGTAAAGACTACGTTTCCGAAGAAACCGGTTTGTTCGTATGGAGCGACCGGCTCCATAATCGGTTCCCTGCTTCTGGCAAGCACTTTCGAGGGATTGTTCGAATCCAGTAGGAGCGCTCCCAGGCAGTAGCGGTGGTTTTCGTCGGCGCCGTGATAAATCTCCAGCCAACCGTCCCTGGTTGGAATAGGTGAAGCCCCGGCTCCGATACGGGCGCTGTCCCACATCCCTTTTCTGGTTGTAGCCACACATTGGTGGTTGCCCCAATGCAAGCGGTCGGGCGATTCGGCCAGCCAGATATAATTTCCGCCTAATTCCGGGCTGCTGGGACGATGGAACGCATAATAGCGGTTATTGATTTTCGATTCGAAAAAGGCGCAATCCTTATTATGAGGAGGAAATATCATTCCGTAGCGGGTAAATTCTTTCCAATCGGTTGTGTGCATTAATCCTACGCCTACGGCAACCGGCGACACTTCCGTAAAAGTGAGGAAAAAACCGTCCGGTGTGTCGGCTATCCGGCAATCTTCAATACCGAACGATTCGAGCGCTCCTTTGCCAAAAATGGGCGGATAATCCGAGTCTTCGTTGAAATGAATACCGTCTTCACTGAAAACCAAACGCAAGTAGGAGAGGGTAGTCAAATAATTTTGCCCTTTATAGGCTATTACACGGGGATCGGAAGCGTCCAAGTCCGGATCGTTTTTATCAAACGACAGGAGTTCTATTTTCCCCTCCGCATTAAATACGGGAAAACTGATAAGTCCTTCCTGCTGAATCGGGCGCTCGGCTACCCGCAGCAACAATCCTGTTTTTCCTTTGTATCTGAAAACGCCCGGATTGAGAAGGCCGGCGATTTCCATTCCGTCTATCCCCGCTTTCAGGTCGGAAGGCTGAAGAATGGGATTTTTTTCTGATCTTTTCGCAATATCCATTGTTTATTTATATTTTTCATGCAACAAAATTAGGTCTTGTATTTATTTGAGAGGTACACTATTTTTTCAAAAGGGTATATTATTTTATAATGGGTTGTTAAATAAACGTCAGTTCGACCTAAGCGATTAAATTAAGATTGTCGTAATCAATAATATCGAGATTAAGCGAAGGATTTTCAGGCATCAGATTATATGCACGAACAGGTTTTGGAATATATATCCTCTGCCGGCGAGAAGTTCACCGAATATTTTTTCATGGAAACGTTTGTTTTTAAATGGTTCACGACCACCGACATTTGCCCGGAA
>JAIRZF010000281.1 GCA_031267385.1 Dysgonamonadaceae bacterium
TTTATATTCCGACGATATTGCGGGCATCATTCCAATACTCGCTGTTTCTATACAATCCTACGGATTCCCTGGGTACATACAGAGTGGTAATCCAGGTGTTGAAAAAGACAGTATGGTCAATGTGCGGAGGAACGGGATTGAGTATGGTGAACCGGCTGATGACGCCGGAATGTGAAAAGGCGTCTTCACCCAGGAACGTGACGTTACGTCCCAAAGTAATAGAATCCATCATTTTGTTGTCCGAGAAAGCCCTCCATTCGATCGTTCTGACGCCTTCGCCTGCAACAACGGTCTTTAAACGCCAGCAGTTATGGAAGGCATTGTCTCCGACAGTCATTACGGAATTGGGCAGGGTGATCGACTTTAAACTGCGACACCCTCCGAAAGCTCCGTTTCCGATAGTCTTTACGGCCTCCGGAATGATTATCGATGATAAATTTACACAATCACGGAAGGCTCCTTCTCCTATAGTTTTCAGGGATCCGGACAGGGTCACAGAATTTAAATTCACACAATCACGGAAGGATTCAAATCCTATATCGGTTACGGAATTGGGCAGGGTGATTGACGTCAGACTTATGCAACCTTTAAATGCGCTCTGCTTTATCACATTTACGTTACACCCAAGCGTGACGGAATTCAATTCGGTATTGTTGTAGAATGCCCGCTCTTCAATCGTTCTGATGCCGTCGCCCAAAACGACGGTAGTCAGTTTGTTCTTGTCGCAAAATGCTTCTTTCCGTATGGTTGTAATACCGTCTCCTATCACTATGGATGTTATGTCGTTACATCCCGCGAAGGCGTCTTCGCCTATATGGGTTACTGAATTGGGCAGGGTTATCGAAGCTAAACTCCAACAATTCACGAAGGCGCTGTCGCCTATATGGATTACCGAACCGGACAGGGTTATCGAAACCATATTCCAACAGTTCTGGAAAGCTCCGTTTCCGATGGCGGTTACGCCGTCTTTTATGGTGACTTTTTTGATTTGTTCCCTGTACTTGCTGTATGGATATGGCAGGATACTGTCCTTCGACTCCATTGCGGCATTTCCGGAGATGACGAGTTCGCCGGTTTCTTCAACAAAATCCCACTCTTTGCACGATGTCAATGTAACCGTTATTGCAAGGGTTACCACTGCCAGAGAATTGAATATTCGTTTTTTCATTTACCCTTTTTTTAGTGATTAAAATGCGAGTCCGAAGCCGAAGCTGATGCCGAATCTTGAGCTTGAATCATTAAGTCCGGCGCGGATGTAGCCGGCAGGTTCGAGATAGAAGATGTCGTTGAGGAAGATGTCGTATCCAAGTTCCAGCCGTCCGTAGGTTACAGCGTCGCTCTTGCCGGACTTCACGTTGAGGTATGCAAGTTCGCCGTAGAATCCTCGGACGAAATGGTATTTAACGCCCAGCGCGACGTTGGTGGTAGTTACAGGGTCGGATTTGCCGCTTTTGCTTGTGTTGGCATAAAGTCCTGCCTTGAGTGCAAAGTTCCTGACGATGTAATAAGCGCCGCTTGCTCCGAGCGAGACTTGCGTGTATGCGTACTGTTTATCGGTTTCGGGTGCGATGTTGATGAACATTCCCGACCCTGTTCCCCAGAATGTTGACGAAATGGTAAATGTACCTCTTTCCATCTGTGCATTGGCTGCCGGTATTGCAGCGATTGCCGCCAGAATGAATAATAATAATCTCTGTTTAATGACTGTCTTTTTCATACGTAATTTATTTATTAATTAATACTAAGTAACGTGGCAAAGGTATATAATTCTAAAACGCGTATCAATACCCCAAAAGGGTGAATTTTACATATCATGAAATTCACCCTTTTTGGGGATATGACGGATGAAAATAATGTTATAATTTTGCCATTGAATATACATTATATATATATACCTGTGAAACGATTATCTTATTTTTATTTATTTCTGTTGTTTGCCTCTTCCGTAGCGCTTGCGGCGCAAAACCGGGATTCGGTCAACCGCCTGTATACCGACTCGCTGAAGCATTGCATTGAATACGCAGATACGAAACAGCAGGAAATGGAATTGAGCGGCATGTTGGGCATATTCTACAACATGACCGGCGAGTACGATTCCGCCCGCATTTACCTGAACAGAGCCTTGAACCTTCCCGGAGGCAGAACGCAAGAAGGGGGACGGCTGCTGACCAACCTGGCCAATTCATACGGCTTTCAGGGAAGATACGTCGAAGCGCTGAAATATTACATTGAAGCCTTGAAAGTGAGCGAAGAGGCGGCTGCCGGACGTAGCGAAAAAGACCGTATTACCGGTAAATTCAACATACTGCGCACGATTGCTAACATTTCCGAAATCCATTATCTGACAGGCAATGAGAAACAGGCGTTCCATTATGCGGAACGCGGTAGGGAACTGTATGAGGAATGTGTCAAAACGGGTAATAGAACGATTGCTTATGTCTTCCCGCAGATTTTATACGTCATCGGCTCGGTATATTTAGACAGGAACGAGTTTGACAAGGCCGAAAAAGCCATGCTGGAAACTTACGAAATGGCAGACAGTATTGCCGGTAACTTTATACGTATATTTGATGACCATAATGGCATGTGGATGTACGTTGCTTACGGAAAGGAAGGATTGGCGCGGGTGGCGATGGCGCGGAAAGATTACGCCCTGGCGATGGAGCATCTGGCCGTGGCGCTGGATTTTGCCGAGCGTAACGGCGACCAAACCGTGAAGGCTAAAATACTGACCACCCTTTCGGACGTCTACCTGGCAGATGGTCACTATGAATTAAGCGGACAATATGCCGCCGCGGCTCTGAAAATGTTTCCCGGATATTCACGGCTGAATCCCGGAGCGGTTTTCAATATCGCTTCCGCACACCTCTTCGCAGGCGACAAAAAGGATGCGCATGAATATTTCCGCACTTCCGCCCAACTGACGAAAGAAAATACCGACAAGCAGTTTCGCGAAACAATGGCAAGCATGGAAGTTCTGTTTGAAACCGAGAAAAAAGAATTGCGCATCGCCGATCTGGAACAGCAGAAAAGACTGGTTATCATTATCGGCGTCGCAGCCATCCTGCTCGCCATAACAATATGGATCATTTTCCGTCAAAAAATAAGAAACGAACAGAAGGAAAAGCAGCTCATTGCGGCTAACGCCGTTTTTGAGGGCGAAACAATGGAGCGCGAAAGGTTTGCCCGCGACCTGCACGACGGCGTCAACGGTAAGCTTACGGCTATACGGATAAAACTCGCCGCAATGGAAGACATGCAGGAGATTCGCGACCGCATAGACGGCTGCATCGAGGCAATCCGCAGCCTGGCAAGAGACGTGATGCCCGTCACTTTGCTGCGCTACGGAATAAAATCAGCTTTGGAGGAATATTGCAGTTTGTTCCTCAACGTCAACTTTCAGTTCTTCGGCGAAGATGTGCGGATGGACAAAAAGATTGAACTCGCGGTCTATTACTGCGCTTGCGAACTGGTGAATAACTCCGTCAAACATTCCGGGGCAACAGCCATCAACGTACAGCTCATACAGGAAAACAACCGTATTTCGCTTACAGTTGAGGACAATGGATGCGGTTACGACAAAAATGCCTTACGACAGGGAGTCGGACTGAAAAGCATTTGCGACCGGATTACGTCCATTAACGGGAAACTGGATATAAAGTCTTCTCCCGAAAGCGGCACGGAAACGATAATTGAGTTAATAATTAAGAGGAAGGAAAATAATCCGATAATACGTATGAAACGAATCATTAAACAGAAGATAATGAAAATGCGAGTTCCATACTTCTTTAGTGTTAAAAAATAAATTATGCAGATATGAAAACAAATGATTTTAAACTTATTCGCGTGGCAATAGTGGAAGACGACAATATGGTTGCAAATGGCTTTATGCATCTCATTAACGGATCGGGTATCGCCCTGATTACCGGACTATACTACAATCTAAAATCCTGCCGTGAAGGACTGCCCAAAGAAATACCGGATGTATTGCTGCTCGACGTTGAACTGCGTGACGGCGACGGAGTGGACTTCTGCGCCGAGATAATAAAATCTTATCCAGGATTGAAAATCATTATGCTGACTCACTACAAAAACTTTAACATAGCCAAACATGCACTGCACAACGGCGCGTCCGGCTATCTCCTGAAAAATTCCGACCCCGAAGAACTATTCGCCTGCATTGAAGCCGTAAGCTGTGGCGAACAGTTCCTCTGCAAGGAGATAGAGGATCTGCTTATAGATAAAAAAAATGAAGAAGTTGTATCGCTTACCGATACCGAGAAATTAGTCTTGAAATATATTGTCAACGGTTATACGCAGAAAAAAATCGCCTTCGAACTCAAACGTGATAAGTATACAATTAAAACCCACGTGCGAAACATGTTTATTAAACTCAATGTTAATAAAAGCACCGAACTGATAAAAAAGTGTCATGAGATGAAGTTGGTTTAATGTATTT
>JAIRZF010000309.1 GCA_031267385.1 Dysgonamonadaceae bacterium
AAAAATGATGAAGATTTAATTGTTTCAAAACAAAAATCCGGCACTTGGATGCACGAAATTTTAGCTTTGAAATTTGCCGCATGGCTTGACCCGGATTTTGAAGTATGGGTATATCTCACCATCCGGGATATCCTGTTTGGAGCCTATAAAGAAGATGAGCAAACATTGAAAACAATCGCCGGCATTCAGGACAAAATCACCGAAAAAGAAAAAGAACTGCAAAACCTGCCGATCCTTAAGGAGATAGAAGTCCTGCACAAGGATGAACAACGGGAAAAGCGCAAGTTTGAACAGCGAAAGAAAATGCGCATTTCAGGCTTCAGAACCATCTTTTCAGACAAGGAAATGGAAGGCAGGGAAGAAAATTCCACTCAAAACATTTGATATTCCAAAATTATGACTATATTTGCAGCGTTCAAGACCAAGAACAACTTTTCAGAAAAAAAGGTAATGGCTATTTTTATGGCTGTTCGGTTGCTGCAATATCGAAAGATACAAGGCTATCAATTCCCTGTGAGCTGTTACTTTTTTTGTGATAGTGTTCTTGGTCGAACTTGGGAGGCGATAGCCTTTTTTATATACTTTAATTTTCAATTCACAATGACCAAGAATGTTGAAAATCGAAGTGTTGCGAAGCAGAGTACCAACACATTGACGTCCACCGGAGCGACATCCGTACAAGTCATTCATCAAATCGTTATTCCCGAAACTCCCACCGGGTTAATCGGCGAAAAGGTAGTTTACAACGAAAAATTTCTGAAAAAAGTTAAAGATCCATCCTCCTATTTGGATCTGATTCCTGAATGTGGTTATTTTACCATCACAAAGGCCGTACTTGACCGGGAAGGCAGTGTGATGGTTGCCCTTTATCCCTATCCTTCACGGAGATCCTGTTTCGGTAGCGGCACTCATATTTGTGTAGGTAATATGAAAAAATACGAAGGCCATGCCTGACTATTCCAAACATCGGCTGCAAAACTGGGAGTGGTGCCACGAGTACCGCTCCCGGATGGGTGTAGATGTTTATGAAAAATATATAGATGATATATACAGGTTTCTACTAACGATGCATCCAGCACAATTTTTTTCAATCGAAAAAAACGTAAAACAAGAAAACATCGACCTGTTCATTAAAGTGTGCTGCATGTTTATTTTAGAACAATCTTTGTCTTCTAATCGACGAAAATTATATCATACTTTTAACCCCGATTACACAGAAATTAGATGTGTCTGTGTATAGTGTAAAATAAAAATATATGTATATATCAGAATCTGATAAAGAAAAAATACTGTCGCGCTCAGAAGGGCAATTAATAGATATAATCTCCCAATTTACGACTCTGAAAAGAGTTGGAGTAAGCTATGAAGGTGAATGTCCTATATGTGGAGATAAAAACGGGTTGGTCATCACTCCCGGCAAGGGAATATTTAAATGTTTTAAGTGTAACGGTCTAAAAGGCAAGAGACCCATCGACTACTTGCAAAAAGGCCAAAAAATGGGATTTGTAGACGCCTTGAAATACCTGGCTGATCACCTTGGCATCTACATCGAAATACAAACACCGAAACCCATTCCGATTGTAAAACCGAAAAAAACAGGAAAATCCGGGTCCGGTAAAGAAAAAGAAACCTTTTGCGCTAAAATGTTATCCGCGAGTGGCCTTACCTACGACGATATAAAAACAAAAATTTTCTCCAGCTCCGAAAATCGCACAATAACCGAAAGCAAAACATTCAAACCCGGTACAATCGACGAAAGAGGCAATATCGTTCCCGGAGACGATGTCATCATCGAATATTACGACCTGGATGGAAATATGATAAAATACAACCTGCATGACAAGCGAGGTAATATAATTAAAACCTGCGAATACTTCCGTGTCCGCTGGCAGTTCCCGGAAGAACACCTTGATAAGGAAGGTAAAGCAATGAAATACCGGTCACCATGGAAAGCCGGTTCCCACATTTATATCCCGCAAAAAATGCGGGAACTCTACAAAAGTCGCACAAAAATACCGGTGCTTTTCATCCAGGAGGGAGAAAAAAAAGCCGAAAAGGCGTGCAAACATGGATTACCATCCATTGCTGTTTCAGGCATCGGAAACATTGCAGAAGCCGGAAAATTATCGGAAGATGTTATCAGGATTATTACGGATTGCCGGGTATCATCCGTCATCTTCCTGCTTGACTCCGACTGGAATAATATCCACAACAACATAAAAATTTCTGACAACGTCGCCAGTCGCCCAAACTTATTTTTTAGCGCCGTCCGGAATTACAAAGATTACATGCGGACGCTGATGAACCGGAACTTGTATGTCGAAATCTATTTCGGGCACGTCAAAAAAAATACTGCAGGCGATAAAGGCGTCGATGATTTACTTACCAATACGCTATCAGGGAAAGAAGACGAATTAAAGCTCGACGTCAACTACCTGATGAACGAAAAAGACCTTGATGGAAAATTAATCAAAGCATACAAAATAACTGGCCTGAATGATTACCAGATAAAATCAATCTGGCATCTGGAAAACGTACATGAATTTGCAAAAGAACACCAGGACGAATTAAAAGACCTTCCGGAATTCAGGTTTTACCATTCCTCCTGGAAAATTGACGAATCAGGAAACGTAATAAGCGCCCAGCCGCTTGAAGAATACGAAAAATTCTGGGCGGAAGTAGAATATGCCGACAAATCCGGGAATATCCGTAAAAAATATGAATACGAATACCTGAACGCCCTCTTTTTCCTTCAAAACAGAGGGTTTGGCCGGTATATCACCAAGGATAATCAGATCAATCCGGACTTCATCCGGATAGAAGGATACACAGCCCGTCTGATACAGCACTGGGAAGCAAGGCAATTCCTGTTCGATTTCTCCATGGACAATTGTCCGCGTGAAGTTTCCAACATGCTGGTCAAGGGCGGAACCCAGTACCTTGGCCCGGACAAAATGGCTTTCCTTAGCCTCGTTCAACCCAATTTCCCGGATCCGAATGGGAATGCACAATATTTCTATTTTGAAAAAGAAACATGGGAAGTCACCCGTACCGGTATCCGACTTTATGATACCGGCAACATACGTCATCACGTGTGGCAAGATTGCGTCGTCCGGATGAATCCCCGGTTATTATCTCCGCTATTTTCATTTGAAAAAGACGAAGCCGGCAACTACGACTATAAATTGAGTACAGATGGAGAGAAATGCCATTTCCTGCAATTTCTAATCAACGCATCCAATTTTACATGGAAAAAAGAGCGCCTGATAACAGAGGGAAACAAAGATATATTCATATCCGACGAAGAACGTCAGGAGAACATTCGCCATTTGTTATCGAAACTCTGCGCCATCGGTTATATGTCGATGGAGTTTAAGGATCCAAACGTAATCAAAGCCGTTGTCGGGATGGACGGTAAACAGGCCATCGGAAATGACAGCAATGGCCGTTGTGGTAAATCATTAATCGGCGTGGCCATGGAACACGTTATGCCGGCAGCTTACATCAATGGGAAAAAGAAAGACCTTGAGACTGATCAATTTCTCTGGAACGATATTGCGGAGAAAACACGTCTTGTATTCATGGACGATGTATCAAAAGGTTTTAATCTTGAGAGCCAGTTCGCC
Source organism: Dysgonamonadaceae bacterium (assembly GCA_031267385.1). Lineage (GTDB taxonomy): Bacteria > Bacteroidota > Bacteroidia > Bacteroidales > Azobacteroidaceae > BNXB01. The sequence continues at coordinate 3,627 of JAIRZF010000309.1, forward strand.
AACCTCTCCGGATCATGGCAAGTGAACTATAAAGGCGGCGGACGGCGCACGTTCCCTTTTTCCATCTCTCCCAAAATGTACATCAGTACCAACTTCACCTTGCGCGGAAATGGAGCCAGCTTCCGCGCCCGCCAGTGGCTGCTTGGATTCTCTGATTACTACAATGATAAACATCAGCCCAAAGATGATTTTGGAATATTATTTTTCAACGAATGGGAAAACGATCAGTGGGAACTGTTCTGGAATATGATTGCCTGTTGTGTCAACTTGTATATGAATTTCGGCGTTATAGAAGCGCCTGAGGAACGCCTTATGCAGCGCATCGACATGAACATCATGGGTGAGCGATTTATTGATTGGGCAGAGGCATATTTCGAAAACGAAGACGATTTGCGTATCAACCGCCGTATCCCGCGCCGCGATATGGAAGCAAGCTATAAGGTGGAACTCACCCAGAAAGAACTCCAGTACTTCACCCCGCAACTCTTCCGTGAAAAACTACTGGCCTTCTGCCGGTGGAAAGGATACCGTCTTAATCCCCAGAAGTACAATCCTAAAACAGGGGAACCACTTTATTTGGATAAGGACGGGAACCCGAATACAGTAGACAAAAGCCATGGATTCGAATATTATACCGTTGGCGACAAAAGATTCTCTGACAATCCGGATGAGTGTGTCCCTGAAAAGCCATTTTAAATATGAAACGAGCATGCAAAACTTGCACCAAAGAGCATGAACATGACGCGAGTTCCATATGACCTTTAAAAAACAAATTATGTACGTATGAAAAAGTCGAATAAAATAATCGTATGTCTGTCGTCATCGGAGGAAGAACGTAGCCGGATGATCTCACGGCTATTGGTAAATTGTGGCTTTGCCCGCACACCGCACGAGGCCAGGAAGATCATCGCTTTATCTCCATTCGACATCGACTTGCCGGGCGCTTACTTTGTCGCTGCGTTGAACTATAATTTCCGCACCAGTTCACATACAACACACAAGTTGTATTCAATGGCTATCAATGGTAATCTCATTGTGATCGG
>JAIRZF010000284.1 GCA_031267385.1 Dysgonamonadaceae bacterium
CCTTTTGACCGGGAAAACGAATCGGTCGCGAAAACAATGGAATATGCCATTGCGGACTGGAGTGTGGCGCAGGTCGCAAACGCCATGGGAAAGACGGAGGATTACCGGTATTTCAAACAGTTGAGCGAAGGCTATAAACATTATTTTGATCCGGAGCTGCAATTCATGCGCGGAAAGGATTCGGAGGGGAAGTTTCGTGAACCGTTTGACCCGTTTCACTCGGTTCATCGCGAGAATGACTATACGGAAGGAACGGCATGGCAGTACACGTGGCTTGTTCCGCACGATGTGGAAGGTCTCGTCGGGCTGTTCGGCAGTAAGGACTCATTTCTGCGAAAACTCGACTCCCTGTTTATTGTGAGCGGCAATATGGGCGCTGAGGCGTCGCCCGATATCAGTGGCTTAATCGGCCAGTATGCGCACGGAAACGAACCGAGCCATCATATCCTGTATCTTTACGCGGTTGTGGGCGAGCCTGCCGGAACAGCGGAAAAAGTGCGCGAAGCGCTCGAAACGATGTATACGGACCAGCCGGCCGGGTTGTGCGGCAATGAGGATGTCGGCCAGATGTCCTCATGGTATGTACTTTCCGCCCTGGGATTTTATCAGGTCGAACCTGCCGGCGGACGTTACTATTTCGGAAGCCCCGTCATGGATGAGGCGTCAATAAGGGTAGGCGACGGCAAGGTGTTTAAAATTACGGCAAAGAATAACGGCAGGGATAATAAATACATAAAATCCGTCGCGCTCAACGGCAAACCTTATGACAAACCGTATATTGACTTCAAAGACATAAAAGCAGGCGGAGCGCTGGAGTTTGAAATGAGCCATACGAAATAATCCGGAAAATCCTTTTCGAAAGGATTTTAATCCGGCAGCATCATGCGGAGCGATATTCGGAGTGAAATCCCGATGACGGACAATTTGGAATTTCACTCCATTTATTAATCTTTGTATCTCATGCGTTAAGTGATGTTGGTTTTTGTTTTAATTAATTGTAAATAAACATTTTATTTGATACATGCGACTTCTATTTTTGATTTTTGGGTATTAAAAAACAAACCATGGAAAAACATCCTATTCCAGACACATTGATCGGGAAAGTTGTGGCAGGAAACCGCAATGCTTTCAAAGCGTTATATGATATTGTTTATCCGGAGATATACCGCTATGTTCGCTATTTCCTGTCAGCAAAAGAAGATTGCGAAGAAGTCGTCTCCGAAGTATTTTATATCCTATGGAAACAACGCGCGACACTCCTGGCGGTAGAGAATATAAAATCCTGGCTGTTTGCCGTTTGCCGGAATGAAGCGTATCGTTACATAAGACAAAAAGAAAAATACGCCTGTATTTCCATTGATGACATGCCCGTAGAATTACACGTTGATGTCTCGGAAACAGACAGACAAATGATCGAAGAAGAAATGCTTGCTGTATATGACAAAGCCATTGCCGGATTGCCGGAACGGTGTAAGCTGATTTTTCTGATGGTCAGGGAAGAACATTTGAAGTACAGTGAAATAGCCGAAATACTGTCCATTGCCGAAGGCACTGTCGCACAACAAATGAACCGTGCGATACGTCAAATCGTGGAAGTCGTCAAAAAACATTATCCATCCTTACTCCGCAAAACATAAAAAAACATAAAAAAAAGAAATTCCGTGTAAGTAGAATGAAAAAAAATACTCTATTGAACTATGATGAAAAAAGAAACAATTTCCAGTGATGAAGATAGACTGACGGAGGAAATCTGTACAGAAGTTTTGTCTCTTATGCAGATAATAAAACATCCGGACATAACAGAAAATATGGAGAACAGTAAGAGGAATATTTATAACAGGGTAAATTATAAAATAGATGCCGATGCGATGGTTGTCCGTATGAAAAGAGACCGCAGGATTCTGCTCCTGAAATATGCTGCAGCCGCCTGTATTGCCGTCTTATGTCTGATTGCGGTTTATCAGGTCGGGCTTCGATCGGAAAGGAATATACCTGAAGAGGCGCAGATCGAATTGCATGTCCCCAATGGACTTATATCGAAAGTGACCCTTGCCGACGGAACGCTGGTTACGTTGAACGGAGGCTCCAAACTTGTCTATCCGGCGCGCTTCGGTACGGAAAGACAGGTATATCTATCCGGTGAAGGCTTCTTTGATGTATCGAAAGATGAAAAACATCCGTTCACCGTCCGTACGGAAAATATTTTCATACGTGTACTGGGAACCCGTTTTGCCTGTAAAGCATACGAAGAAGATTTAGTAACGGTGTTAACGCTGGAAGAAGGACAGGTGGAAGCTATATCGGTAAATGAAAACGGACGGAAACGGAATGTGCTGTTAAAACCCGCTCAGCAACTGACGCTCAATAACCGGAGCGGGGAACTCCGGCAAAAAAACGTCAGCACTTATGAATATACCGCATGGAAAGACGGAGTCATCCATTTTAACGGCGAGACATTGAATGAAATCGCTGTGATCCTGGAACGACGTTTCGACACCAAAATTCATATCCTTATGGAGAATGTTGAAAATGAACATTATGTAGCTCAGTTTAAATATGGGGAAAACGTTGAGCAGATATTGGACAGACTTTCCCACAAACGCTACTGGACATACGAAAAACTGGAAAACAGGATTGAAATAAAAAAGAAATAACGGGAATGTTGCGAATATGAGACACAGAGAAAAATATGGAAGATGGTCGGTATCAGGAAATAATGGTTTTTCCGGATACATGAGGGAATATACATCTCCATCGGTCTTGATCGTGTTTTCTTTTATTTTCTTATGTTTTTTTAATAAAAATAATTTGCATATACCAATTAATATTATAACACACACTACATAAGTATATATATTGCGACTGCCGGAAAATTTATTAAAATTCGGGCTCCGGTACAAAAGCATGGGATATGCCGGAGAGTATTGTAAATCTGCGGAACAAAAGACAAAGAAGCTGAACCTTCAAAAAGGATTCTGCAAATTAAATAAATCACAATATATTAATAAAAAAAACTTCAAGTATGGTTAAAAATAAAGGTGCGGGCAAATTATGCCCTCAATACCGGAAAACAATAATTATGATGAGAACGATATGCTTTCTTCTCTTATTCGCGACATCCGATATATTTGCCGTTTCGGATTATTCCAGGACGATACGTTTTAATTTAGACTTTAAGCGTATCTCACTGGAAAAGGTTTTTGAAGAAATAAAGAAGAACTCCGAGTTCTCGATTATATTCTTAAATGAAGACGTGAACCTGAAAGAAACAGTGGACATTCAGGTGCACGAGCAAACGGCAGATGTGATTCTGGATAAAGTATTGAAAAAACAGGGATTACAGTATGAAATAAAAGGTAAACACATCATCATTTACAGGCCGGGCGAAAATGAATATGACAGCGCCGGACAGCAACAGGACAGGAGATCTGTAAGCGGGTCTATTGTCGATGAACAGGGCGAACCGGTCATCGGCGCCAACATTATTGAAAAAGGAACGGCAAACGGAACGGTCAGTGATGCAGACGGGGTGTTCAACCTGAACATCCGGCAGGAAGCAACACTTGTCGTTTCCTATATCGGATATCACACGCAGGAAATTGCGGCGGGAAATCAGACGCAGATTCGGATTGTCCTGAAGGAAACAACACAAAGCATTGATGAAGTTGTTGTTATTGGATATGGCGCCGTCAAAAAAAGTGACTTGACGGGGTCCGTCGCCAATATTTCTGCCGCCAATTCCAATATGGGAGGTTCCAGTACCTCTGTCGGTCAGATGATTCAAGGCCGGATAGCTGGATTGACCGTACAGCAAAATTCAGCACAGCCTGGCGGCGCCAGTTCCGTTATTATCCGCGGACGCAACTCAATTTACGGTTCTGTTGCGCCTTTGTATATTGTAGACGGGTTTCCGTACGACGCAGCATCGGCTCCAAGTTCGGACCAGTCTTTCAGTAATCCAGGCAGAGACCCGTTGAATTTTATCAATCCGAATGATATTGAAACGGTGTCGGTATTGAAAGACGCCGCCGCTACAGCCATCTATGGGACGCGCGGCGCTAACGGTGTGATAATCATAACAACCAGGAAAGGTAAATCGGGAAAGATGAGGGTGACTTACGACGGTTATGCCGGTAGCCAGAGCCAGGCTAAAAAATATGAGATGCTGAGTGGACCTGAATATATGACCTATTGGTCTCAATTCCAGCAGGGGCCTACCTATACGGCTGAAGAAATTGCCCGTGCGACGACCACAAACTGGGTAGATGAAGTTTTGCAGACCGGTTTCATCCAAAGCCATCAGGTGAATTTGTCGTCTGCAGAGAAAAACCTGCGATACTATTTTTCTGCAGGATATTATGACCAGACCGGTATCGTCAAAAACGCTGAACTGCAACGTATGTCCGTTCGTTCCAATGTGGATTACCAGAAAGACAAGCTGAAAATCTTCACCAACCTTTCCCTGACAAATATTAATGACCGCAATCAATCCGACAACGGCAGCACGCGTAGTTCCATTCTCGAAAGCGCCCTCTGTTTTGCGCCGAACCTGTCAAAATCGACAGATGGGAGTTATGTGCCTGACGAAGGTTCAAATTTTAATATCTATCCACTATCTGTTTTCGGAATAGATGACCGGACTAAAAGCGATAAGACGGATGTAAACGTAGATATTAATTATGAACTGCTACCGGGATTGACGCCGCAATTGAAACTGGGCTATAACATACAAAACGCTTACCGTACGTTTTTCCTGCCATCCACCACACCCTCCAACGGCGGGACGCCCAATGAAGATGGACGTTTCCACAACGGAATGGCTTCGGCTACGTCATTACGGAACGTAGGTTATGTATTGGAAGGATTGCTGAATTACAACCGGACTGTTGCCGACGAACTGAGGTTGATTGCACTGGCGGGATATTCCTATCAATATGCCGGTTGGGAAGGCAACCGTACCAAAGGACAGGAATTTTCGCCTGTTGATATTTTTGGCCCGAACAACATGGGTGCAGCCTCAACACAGTATGCCTCCACCTGGAAGGGTGAGAATGTCATTATTTCAGGTTTCGGGCGGGTAGACCTGACATGGAAGGAAAAATACTTCCTGACGGGAACACTCCGTCGCGACGGGTCGTCCAAATTCGGCAAAACAAACAAATGGGGATGGTTTCCGGGCGTATCGGCGGCATGGAATATTAATAATGAAAGTTTCATGTCAGGTGTTGAAAACCTGGATTTGCTGAAACTGCGTGCAGGATGGGGCGTTACTGGAAACTCCGGGTTCGACAATTACCTGAGTCTTCCTACATATACGGTCGTGAAAGATGATGGAGCAGTTATCGGACAACAGATGAATGCAGCCACGAAACTGAACACGACGCTGGCTAATCAAGATTTGAAATGGGAAAAGACCGCGCAGTTCAATCTCGGAGTCGATGTTTCTTTCGATCGGAAATACCAAATATCCTTCGACCTTTACAGGAAGAATACGTCCGACCTGATTATTCCCATGCCGTTACCGATCGAGAGCGGTTTGTCACAGCAATGGATCAATGCTGCCAATTTCGAGGTAAACGGCGCCGAGTTGAGTTTTGAAGGAAAGTTTGTTCAGTCCCGGAATTTTAACTGGACAACGAACTTCACGTTCGGATGGAATAACAACAAAGTGACGAAAATCAACGTTGCCGGCGAATCCGTCAAGACAAGTCTGCAAAGTATCGGTATTCTGGAAGGAGAGAAACCCCGTTCGTATTATTACTACAAGTTTAAGGAAATAAATGCAGACGGCGCACTGACTTTTCAAGACATTGACAACAGTGGCGAAGTCGACGCTTTAGACCGTACGGTCGTAGGAAATCCTGACCCCGATATCGTAATGGGATGGGGTAACCGGCTCGGATACAAATTTATCGAATTGAGTTTTTTCTTTGACAGCGCTTTAGGACGTCAGTTGCACAACACGAACAAAGCAGATCACACATCGGCCTATCTGGCTCACCCGCGTAACTTATATAAGGCCGTACTGACCGAGGCTGATTTGCCGAAAACCAATACTGCGGTACGGGGTGATTTTACGAATAACTCACGTTGGGTGGAAGATGCTTCGTACCTGCGGTTACAGAATGTAACACTGTCGTTTACCATTCCGCCGACGCTGTTCCGCGGGAAAATAGAGAATCTGAAACTGTACGCACAAGGGCAGAATTTATGGACTTTCTCCAAGTATTCCGGAGTCAATCCGGAGACAAATAATTTATACCCGTCCGTTCGAACGATAACAGGCGGTATTAGTCTCACATTTTAATGATAAAACATTATGAAGAATATAAAATACAGTATTATTGCGTTAAGTATCATAATTGTTTCCATAAGCGCCAACTCCTGTTCGGACAGTCTGCTGGAAGAAAAACTGTATGACCGGTTAGGCGCATCCGGTTTACCGTCGGGTGCGGAAGGAGCGAATCAGTTGGTATTGGGAATCTATCCGAATCTTCAGACCAATCGCCTTCATCAATTTTTGATATATGCAAGCGATGCGGAATCCGATCTGTTATGGACGAATTGGGGCGGAACGGATCCCAAAGGGGGTTGGGGCGACCAAATGCACTTCCATACATTGGATTTGAATCACTCGGCTGTCAGTGGAGTTTGGACGCCCTGTTATCAGATCATTGCGCAATGCAACGAAGTCATTCGTCTGTTCGCCGAGGAAGCGAAGACCGATGCGAACGTAAATGCCATCATGGCGGAAGCCCTTTTTTGGCGTGCATGGTCATATAACTGGCTGATGAAAGTGTTTGGAGACGTGCCGTTAGTCAAAGGCGGCGAGGATATGTCGAACGGCTTGGCCCGGACATCCAAAGCGGAGATTTTGGAATTTATCCTCAGTGATTTGAAAAATGCCGAGACCCTCCTGCCATCATCGCGTCCCGCTTCGGAATACGGGCGTTCCACCCGGTGGGCGGCCAAAACCCTGCTTGCCAACATCTATCTGAATCAGAAAGATTGGGCGAACGCCTCACAGTATGCCAAAGATGTGATAGATAACGGAGGTTTTGAATTAATGGATTATTATCACGATGTATTCGGTATTGATGAAAATAGGGAGGTTATCCAGGTCAGCGTCTGTGTGGGAGAATATTACCGGGGGAATAATTTTGACGCCCTGTCGTTGGAATCAGGACTGGTCAGGGCTCTTAAAATTACGGGATATTCCGCCTCGAATGGTTTCGGCATGATTGTTCCGTTCTTTAACTCTTTCGATCCGGCAGACAAACGTCGCGAAGATTTCAATCCCGATACGCAAAAGGGAATCATGATCCACGGATACATCACCGACACGAACGGGGAACCGTTATACAAGAACGCCGCAGGCGACCCGATTACGGCCGAAGAAGCCCTTTACCGGGTTGTTGCCATGAAATATCCGATAGAACTCAATCCGGTACGGGGTGAATGGATGACCGCCGATTATGTAATCATGCGGCTTGCAGAAGTCTATCTGACGTATGCGGAGGCTCAGAACGAACTGGGAAATTCCGGTGAAGCGCTGACATATATCAACCGGATCCGCAAAAGAGCCGGCTTGGAGGGATTGTCCGCTTCTCTGGCAAAAGAACAGATACGCGACGCCATACTGGACGAAAGAGGCTGGGAATTATATTTCGAAGGATACCGCAGGGATGATTTGATTCGTCACGGCAAGTTGATGGAGAAAGCCCGGACAGTTTGGGAATACTACCTGGATGAACCCTGGACGTATCAAAACGACACGTTCCGGAATCTGTTTCCGATACCTGCTTCTGCCATGATCCGGAATCCACTGTTAGTTCAGAATCCGGGATATTAAATAATAAAAACAATGGAGGTATCCAAAAGAGAATCAATATAGAAAACTTTTGGGTACCTCCTTATCAAATCCTTTATATAAATATTCACACAATGATAAAAAAAAGAATAGATATAATACCGGCTGTTTGTTTGCTGTGCGTTTTTCTATCCGGCTGTAAAACGGGAGAGGCTCCGGACGCATATAGCCGTCCCTATTTTGACGGTGTTGATAACTGGGGTGAAAATACGGGTAACCCGTATCTTACTGCCGGAGACAGAACTTATATAATCGGTACCCAGGATGGTCTTTTTCCGGACTTGGGTAGCCACGTGCGTGGCGAAATGGGAGGAATATGGACTTTGCCGGTCAAACTTGCCGATGGCTTTTGGTTGAAACTCAGTGATGTGGCAAGCCGGGAAGAATGTTGGTTGATGAAAGCCGATACGTTTGTCAATTATCCTTTCGGCAACAAATTCATATATAACCCCATATTGGATGGTATCCGGGTAAACCGGATGCAATTTGCTCCGGAAGGGGAAACGGGTGTCATCATACAGTATACCATTGAGAATACATCGGAGGCAACAAGGGCATTAGAACTTGATTTCGTCCTGAAAACCGATATAAGCCCCGCCTGGTTTTCCAAACAGAACGGGATTATTGACGGTCGCGACACGGTCAGCTGGGATGAACAGCATCATTTGTTTTACGGGAAAGACATGACGAACAATTGGCATGTGACGTGGGGAAGCGATACCGGAATAAAAAAAGGATACGCTCTTGACGTAACTCCTCCGGTCGCGACGAAAGGCGACGGTTCTGCCGCTACGCTGAGTGAGGCCGTGAGTTTGAAACCCGGTGAAAAAACGATCGTTTCATACTTTATCTGCAGTTCCATGGAAAGTGCGGAAGACGCCAGGGCCGTTCTTTCCGGATTGATTGAAAATAAAGATGTTTTATTATCGCAAAAAAAGGCATTGTACCGTTCGGTACTCGAACGGGCAAAAATAGAAATACCCGACAAAAAACTGGAAGAGACGTATAACTGGGTTAAAATAAACACGCAATGGCTCGTATCCGACCTGAAAGGTATCGGACGGTTTCTGGGTGCAGGGGCTGTCGAATATCCCTGGTTATTCGGATGCGACAATTCGTATGCCATACAGGGCGTATTGGCGACAAGCGATTTTGAACTGGCCAAATCCACCCTGCTACTGTTGAAAAATGTTTCCGAAAGAGCAAACGGCAACGGACGCATTATTCACGAAATGTCGGCCGGCGGGTTTGTTTATAATGAAGGAAACACACAGGAAACCGCCCACTTTATTATGGCGGCGTGGCAAGCGTTTCTCTGGACAGGCGATCTGGATTTTCTGAAAGAATTATATCCGTATATTAAACAGGGCATTCAATGGTTGACGGTCGAGATGGATACGAATCGGAATCTCTTTCCCGAAGGATACGGAATCGTGGAAGTACACGATCTGAATGCCGAATTGATTGACGTGGCCGTATATACGCAACAGGCGCTCGAAGTAACCTCGGAAATGGCCTTATTATTCGGTGAACAGACGCTGGCTGCCGATTTCCAGTTGAAAGCAGACCGTTTGAAAGAAAAAATCAACACCCTGTTCTGGGACGAAAAAGAGGGGCTGTACTGCGATTTTTACGGAACAAAAGAACAGGCTATTTCCGTCACAAAGGGCGCCATTCGGCAGGTGACATTTCGAGCCGACACCGTTGCGCAGATGGAGCGAATCCAATACTACAACTCTTTACTCGACCGACTGGCCAAACTGCCGGACAATACGGAAGGCGGTTGGTTTACCAATAAAAACTGGGTGATAAATACACCGATGGAAACCGGCATTGCTCCTGTAGAAAGAGCCATCCGCAGTCTGGACATTATTCGCAGGGATCATTGCGGGGAATATGGCCCGTACCTTTATGCTGTGGAAAAAAATATGGCGATGACAATCAGTACAGGCGTGCAGGCGATGAGCGAGGCGCGCTATGGCCGTACAGACCAAATGCTGTGGTACGTAAACTGCATCGCCGGAACGTTACACCTGACCTTACCCGGTTCAATCAACGAAATGATGCCATCCACCCGCCCCGGAGCCATACCGAGCTACATGTTCCATTATGGTTGTCCCGTACAGGCGTGGACGATCTATGGCGTCGCCACGCCGATTATCACCCATATCTTTGGCGTTTCGCCGGACGCTTACCGCAAACAGGTTGTTTTCGAACCGCATCTGCCTTCCGGATGGAAAGACATATCCCTTTCAAACCTGCGCAT
>JAIRZF010000005.1 GCA_031267385.1 Dysgonamonadaceae bacterium
AGAGTATTTGATATGTTGTTCAGGGCGGCAGAGATAGCCCGGTTTACACCAGAAGAGATGAAAACATACAGTAAAAGTGTTTTGGAATACAACGATGTTCGCTCGGCAGTAGAGTACGCCAAGGGCGAAGGTATGAATCTTGGTCGTGAAGAAGGCATGAGGACAGGCATGGAGAGAGGCATGAACCTCGGTCGTAAAGAAGGTATGAAGACCGGTATGGAGAAAGGATTGAACCTTGGTCGTGAAGAAGGTATGAAGAAAGGTATGAACATTGGTCGTGAAGAAGAAAAAATTCTTGTAGTCCGTAAATGTTTGGAAAAGAATATGTCTGTTGACGATATTTCTGATTTGACAGGCCTATCTAAAAAACAAATACTTCAATTGAGGTGAATATCCCGGAGAAAACTTTCCTGAATTGGAGGTATCCTGGGTAAATGAAAAGCGCTTTTGAAAAAATGTCGGAAGAATTAAAATCATGTACACTTACAATGTAGCGCGCTTTTGCTTAAAACTTAGTAACTTTGCATGATGAAGCCGTTTAAAGATACTATACTTTCGTTTATTTCCAATCGTCTTGATACGAAAAGGCTGATTTGCCATACGGGCACAAGCTTGATTCTCCCTTTTTATCATACTGTTTCCGATGAATATCTTCCACATATACATCCTCTCTATCGTCCGAAAACGATAAAAGAGTTTGAAAATGACCTTGATTTCCTGCTGAAACATTTTCAGCCGGTAGATATGCAAACGGTTTTTGCCTGTTGCAGGGAAAGAAAATCCATACAAACACCCTCGTTTCACTTATCATTCGACGACGGGTTGAAAGAAGTATATGATATTATTACACCACTATTATATAGCAAAGGCATCCCATTTTCTGTTTTTGTAAACAGTGATTTCGTCGATAATAAAACATTATTTTCCCGTCACAGGGAAGCTTTGGAAAGTCAGGATATTGACCCGGAGACTTTCCTGAACGAAAAATCGCCGTACTTGTCCACCGCCCAATTGAAAGAAATGCAGAAGATGGGGGTTCACATTGGGGCGCATAGCATAAATCATCCCCGATACGATTTGATTCCTGAGGAAGAACAAGTCATGCAAACATTGGAATCCTGCAAGTTCGTAAAAGACACATTCACTCAGGGTTTGACGACATTCGCATTTCCTTTTTCAGATACGGGAATCTCCAATCATTTTTTTGATCGTATTTATTCTGCTATTGATCTGAGTTTTGGAATTTCCGGGATTTATTTCCGGCACAACAACCGCCATATAGGACGAATTGATATGGAAAAGTATGGTCACAATGCCAGGGAATGTATTAATAAAGCTATTTTAGTAAAAAAAATAAAGGATAAATGGAATTGATCAGGATAAAAATCAAGGAACTGGCCGCATTTTCAAAAGGAGAACTGTTTCAAAATTTTGAGATAAAACCGGTTTCTCCTCTTAGAATAGAATCATATATTTCCAATCCAAGGGCAAAAGAGGAGGATCCTGTATTATACATACTCATAGAAAACGGGAAATTAATTGCTTTTCGTACTGTTTTACCGGATATGATCTATGACCACAAGAATACGCCCTTGCGTTTCGCCTGGTGCAGCGGCGTATGGTCAGACCCGACATTCCGGGGCAAAAAACTATGGGAACCCTTGTTGGAAGCGCCCTTGGAAGACTGGAACAATAAACTCCTGTTTACAAATTATGCTCCGATAATACAAGCTCTTTATACCCGTAACAATTTATTTAAACTTGCAATACCAAGACAAGGATATCGTTTTTATTTCAGGCCGGATTTTAAAGAGCTATTTAAAAACAGGATATCAAATCCGGTGTTTAAGCCGTTATTGAGCGCCGCCAACGCGATCGCCTCGCTACTCTATACCCTGAAAAGTTGTTTTTCAACATCACTTCCTGATATTAAAATTGAAGAAATCGATTATCCCGACCGCGACTGCATTGAGTTGTTAGAAAATTATTCCGGTTCTTCTTTATTCGGAAGAGGAGAAAAAGAATTCAATTGGATCATCAATCAGCCCTGGGTCATGAAAGAAAAGGATCCATCCTGCCGCTATCCGTTTTCATACGATCGTATTGAATACAAAATAAAGATCGTGAAACAATTCTCTCAAAACATATTTTCCGGATTTTTCATCTATTCAACCATAAACAGGGAAATGAAAGTTTTATATTGCTTCGGGAAAAACGACACGGAAACATCAGCAACTATCCCAATCCTGCAAATTGCGAAAACAAACAACATAAGCCATCTTACGGTACTTTCTTCTTCTATTTCAAAAGCCATCAGGGGAAAACCAGGCTATTACCTTTTTTCCAAATCTTACAGTTCCAATATTTATAGCAGTTTTAACTTTCCTCATCACGACTTGTCGGTCTTTGACGGAGACGGAGACAACTGTTTTACATAAATTTCCGGCTTTATCTACTTTTTTTGTAGAAACAAGAAATAGTATTACCTTTGCTGATTGTATAGGAAACGAACATGGAAAAAAAAGTTGAAAGGAGACAAAGCGGGTTTGGAATCCATTCGTGTAAACGATCAATACCGCATTGAGTTCAAAACAACGCAAGTAGTTTCCGAGATAGTTGTAACGGTGTGTAATATTTAGAAGAGTTAAACCACATATTGAACGAACGCCGCCCATTGACTCCAATAACAGCAATGTTGTTTGAAGCTGCCTTGGGAATACCGGCAGACATGCTAATAGGTTTGCAAACCGATTATAATATGCGCATAATAAGACAAGACAAATCCTTTGTCGATCGCCTTGCACAAATACGTAAGATAGCCGCCGTACTGTAACCTGTTCCAAAAGTAATTTTGCCGTCATTTCGAACAAAGTAGAGACGCAATGCATTGCGTCTCTACATGTCCCGCAGGTACGAAATGTGTATTTAAATAGTGTTCATTTGTATTTATTGTTTTTTTTTAGTAAAAACAGTCATTGCCGGTATTTTTTTAATGCATACTTTTGTGCACTGAGGTTTTGTTCACGCACCCGACACAAATGGATCCGAAGATAAGCAAAAAGTTATGCTCTGTTTTTAATACGCTATTGTTATCAACCGCTGGAGCTGTTGCCCAGGATGGTGATTTTTATAAACAAATGCTAAAAGAAACCATGAAAGAGACCATGAAAGATGTGATAAAACCTCTGACTGCAAAAAAAGATCCATTAAAAAATAATGTTGACAGAAAAACAATCGAACTGGAAATTGACCCTAAAAACATTAAAATTCCTCTTTACACATCTTTTAATTACAGCCGGGATTCGCTGAAAAATGCAGTGATGTCTAATATGACAGAGGAGGATAAATATGCCATCTCACCCTACTTCTTCATGCCTTTTACGAATGAAGATCTACCTTTTGACTATTATTACGACGATACTCCGGTCTTTATAGATGGTAAGTGGATTCCCGCATCCGCCCTACCCGGAGGAGGAATAGGGCCTATGACTATTATCAATTTTCTGTTTAGTTCCGGCATTGTTAAATACGACCCGCTCCCTCCCACAAAATCCAGAAAAGAAAAAGCATTGGAACGATTGAGAGAAGTATATGGATCCGGAATGGAAGATGGGAAATGGGATGGAGACGCTAAAAAATTAAATGCCGCAATCAATAAACTAAGAGACGAAATGGCGAATGAAATTGAAAGGGAAAAGGAAGTTCAAAAAGATGAAAAAGGCAAATAATTCCTTCGGTTCATTCGTTGAATCGTTAATTTATGTTAACATATTGTACTTTGCAATACAAGGTACTAAATATTTTTATACATTTGTAACCGATTAAAAAAAAAAGCGTCAAAGTATACGAGGAAAATATATCAATATTTTAATCTATTTTTGTTACAAAATCAGTATTTTTTCGTCATTATAGAAATTAACATCATATTAACTAATGATTTCACTAAAAAACATCAATAAAACTTACTACAATGGGGCGCCGCTTCATGTGTTGAAAGGCATAGATCTGGAGATCGAAAAAGGTGAAATGGTATCTATCATGGGAGCTTCCGGTTCCGGGAAGTCTACTCTGTTGAACATTCTGGGCGTTTTGGATAATTATAATGAAGGGGAATATCGTTTGAATAATTTCCTTATCAATAATCTGAGCGAGACCAAATCTGCTGAAATCAGGAACAAAATGATTGGATTCATTTTTCAATCGTTCAATCTGATCACGTTTAAGAATGCGATGGAAAATGTAGCCCTGCCACTGTATTATCAGGGAATCGGTCGAAGGAAACGAAACAATATGGCGCTTGAATATCTTGACAAATTGGGCTTGAGAGATTGGAAAGATCACATGCCGAATGAACTTTCGGGGGGACAAAAACAGCGGGTAGCAATAGCCCGGGCGCTCATTGCAAATCCTCAGATTATTCTGGCTGATGAACCTACCGGAGCATTAGATAGTGTGACTTCGGAAGAGGTGATGCAGATTTTGAGGGATGTCAACAACACGGGGATGACGATGATCATTGTTACGCACGAACAATCCGTAGCAGCTACTACCAACAAAATCATTCGTTTGAAAGACGGAATCATTGAATCCATAGAAGCAACAAGATGATAGGAATATTCGACGTCGACAACTGGATGGAAATATTCAGTACGATCAAAAAAAATAAACTTCGCACATTTTTAACGGGATTTTCTGTTGCCTGGGGAATTTTCATGCTGGTCATCTTATTGGCTTCGGGAAACGGATTAAAGCACGGAGTCATGTCCAATTTCGGAGACCGGTCTATCAACACCGTAGAGATATGGCCAAGGAGAACGTCCAAAGCGTTTCAGGGAAACCAGTCCAATCGTCGTATTTCGCTTGACCAGAAAGATTTTGACCTGTTGGACAAACAAGTCAAAGAAGCGGGTAATGTTTCCCCAAGAACCTGGGCCAACACTGTTGCCGGTTACAATTTCGAATCGATCAATTCAACTTTTCAGGGAGTATATCCGACGGAAATGATTATTTCCGGGCTTAAAATTAAGGATGGGAAAGGGCGTTTCATCAATGAAATTGACATGAAAGAACGCCGGAAAGTAGCGGTAATCAATAAACGGATGAAAGAAGCTTTATTTAAGGAAGAAGATCCCCTGGGAAAAATGATCACATCCAACAATCTGAATTTCAAGATAATCGGCGTTTATGAAGGGAATGACTGGGGAAACCAAAATCGTGCATATATACCTTTTTCTACCGCACAGCTACTGTACAACAGAGGCTGGGGATTCAGCGGGATCACATTTAGTATCAATGATTTAGAGACGAAAGAAGACAATGAGAAATTTGAAAAAGATCTTCGCAGAAAATTTGCGGCATTGCATCAGTTTGATCCGGAAGACACCCGTGCTATCGGTATTAATAACAACCTTGAAAACTACCTGCAGACAATGGGTATATTCAATGGAATAAACTTTTTTGTCTGGATTATCGGTCTCGGAACTTTAATTGCCGGAATTGTCGGCGTAAGTAATATCATGCTCATCACGGTACGTGAGCGTACCCGTGAATTTGGTATCCGTAAAGCGTTGGGTGCAAAACCGGCATCCATTCTGCAACTTATTCTGATGGAATCCATCCTGATTACCTCTGTGTTCGGGTATATCGGGATGGTTTTCGGCATCGGACTCAGCGAAATGATCAACTACGGCATGGAAATGTCGCAGGCAGCAGCGAGTGGCGATCGGGAATTCAGCATTTTCAAGAACCCGACGGTAGATTTGGCAGTCGCCGGAGGAGCTACGATATTATTGATTTTTGCAGGAGTGATCGCAGGGTATTTCCCGGCTCGTAAAGCAGTGAAAGTAACTGCGGTAGAAGCCATGAGAGCGGAATAAAGAAATAATTATCTTAATTTTAACACGGTGTTTGATTTAGACAGATTTCAGGAAATATGGGTCACAATTACCCGCAACAAGTTCAGGAGTATTCTGACCGGATTCGGTGTATTCTGGGGAATTTTCATGCTGGTCATCATGCTCGGCGCCGGCAAAGGGCTTCAGATAGGGATGATGCAGGGAATAGATGGTTTTGCTACCAATTCTTGTTTTTTTTACGACGAAGTGACGAGTGAACCGTATAAAGGCTTCAAAAAAGGGCGCAAGTGGAATATCAAAAACCAGGATATCGCCGCCATTAAAAAATCGGTCAAGGAGTTGGACGCTATTTCTCCTATGATTTGGGGGCCACGCGGCACAAACAACGTCGCTTATGATGATAAAGCCGGGACGTTCAGCGTCATGGGTTTTTATCCCGACTACCTGAAGATTGAGCAGCAGCGCATGAAATTCGGACGGTTTGTCAATGAGGTCGACGTGCTCAATAAACGCAAAGTTTGCGTATTGGGCACCGATGTGTACACCGAACTATTCAAGCGGGGAGAAAATCCTGTCGGGCGTTACGTGCGAGTGAACGGAATATACTACCAGGTCATCGGCGTTTCGGCGGGAGTATCCAACATCACTATCGGCAGTCGTTCTACGGAACGTGTGGTAATACCGTTCACGACTCTTCAACAAATTTGTAATTATGGAGACGCCGTACACATGTTCGGAGCGACCGCAAAAAAAGGGCATACCGCGGAGGAAGTGGAAATGCGTATCAAAGAGCTTCTGAAAATTCAGCACGATATTGCGCCGAACGACACAAAAGCCGTAGGATCATTCAACCTGCAAAAAGAATTTCAGATTTTCGAATACCTGTTCCTGGGTATCGGTATTCTTATCTGGGTGGTCGGTTTAGGGACTCTGTTTGCCGGCGTCATCGGAGTGAGTAACATCATGCTGGTTACGGTGAAGGAACGTACACGGGAAATCGGGGTGAGGAGAGCCTTGGGGGCTAAACCGTCTGTCATCATGACACAGGTGTTATCCGAAAGCCTGGTCTTAACTGCAATTGCGGGAGTATTAGGACTTTGCCTCGGCGTTGGAATTCTTGGAGCCGTGGGAGCCGGGATTGAATCAATGGGATCAGACGGAAGCACTTTTTTCGGAGATCCGGTAGTTCCATTCGACACGGCGATCATATCTATGGTAGTACTGCTGATTTGCGGTCTGCTGGCCGGAGCTATTCCCGCTCAACGGGCATTGCAAATCAAAGCGATCGATGCTATCCGGGAAGAATAAGAGGGAAATGAAAAATGAAAAATAATATAATAAATAATAAAGAAGAAAAATTATGAAAAAAGTAATTAAAATCATTATTTTTGTCATTATAGGTCTGATAGTGCTGGGAACATTTATGTTTCTTTGGCAAAAATCACGTCCTGTTGTAGTTGAATATGAAATTATTAGTCCGGAAAAAGGATCGATCGAAAATAAGACTGTTGCGACCGGAAAAGTAGAACCCCGCGACGAAATTCTCATCAAGCCTCAAATTTCCGGAATTGTTTCGGAAGTTTTGAAAGAAGCCGGTGAAATGATCAAAGCAGGAGACGTTATTGCTAAAGTAAAAGTTATTCCTGAAATGGGGCAACTCAATTCCGCCGAGTCCCGCGTAAAAGTAGCAGATATTAACCTGACTCAAGCCAAATTGGAATTTGAACGTCAAACCAAATTATACAAAAACGGTGTGATTTCAAAAGGTGATTATGAAACATCCGAAGCCTCCCATGAGAAAGCTGTGGAAGAACAGGAAAACGCACAAAATGCTCTGGAAATCGTAAAAGATGGTATTTCCAGGAAATTTGCACAATTAAGTAATACCCAAATCCGTTCTACTATCACCGGAATGATTTTGGATGTACCCATCAAAGCGGGGAATTCCGTTATCCAGGCCAATACGTTCAACGATGGAACCACGATTGCGTCTGTTGCCGACATGGGAGACATGATCTTCAAGGGAAAACTGGATGAAACGGAAGTCGGAAAAGTAAAAGAAGGGATGCCTATTACATTGACAATCGGAGCGTTAAACAGCGAAAAATTCACCGCAACGCTGGAATATGTTTCTCCGAAAGGCGTGGAAGAAAGCGGAGCAGTCCTTTTTGAGCTGAAAGCTGCGGCTAAAATTCCGAAAGGCGTCTATGTCAGAGCCGGATATAGCGCGAATGCGGAAATTGTACTTGAAAAAGCGGACAGTGTCATTACAGTTCCTGAAAGTTCAATCGAATTTGCAAACGATTCCGCTTTTGTTTACGTGGTCAAAACCGAAACACCGGAACAAACGTTCGATCGTAAACCCGTTAAAATAGGCCTTTCCGATGGTATTAAAATGGAAATTAAAGAAGGATTATCCCTGACTGATAAAATTCGTGGAAATACGGTCGATCCGAAGGCGAGAAAGGTAGAGGCAATAAATTAACAATAACAAGTAGAAAAAAGGAGTAGAAAGAAATATAGAAAAAAGAAAATGAAAAATTAACTCCTTTAAAAATTAAATGTATGAAAAAAACAAGTATTTTCGTCTTATTGATTCTGGCATGTGGACTTGGTCTGCATGCACAAGAAAATGCCGCTCAAAAAGTCTGGACATTGGAAAGATGTATTGATCATGCTATCAGGAACAACATCAACATCAAGCAATTGCAAGTCCAGAAAGAAGGCGCTGAAGTGGACGTCAACACTGCAAAAATGAACCGGTTACCAAATCTGAATGCCGGTATCGGACAAAACTGGAGTTTTGGACGCGCACAGACTTCTTCCGGACTTTATGAAAGTCAATCGTTATCTAATTCCAGTTTGAGTGTTTCCAGTTCAATTCCTATTTTCACGGGATTTCAGATCAGTAATCAGATTGCTAAAAGTAAATTGGATCTGGATGCTGCAATTCTACAATTGGAACGGGCAAAGGAAGATCTATCCCTGAATATTGCTTCATTGTATTTGCAGTCCCTGTTCAATAAAGAGTTGCTAAAAGTCAGTGAAGAACAGTTGGCTCTGTCAATATTGCAGGTACAGAGGACTAAAACCCTGGTTGAAGTGGGAAAAGTACCGGAGTCCCAACTCTATGATATTGAAGCCCAGGCGGCCAAGGACGAAGTGAGTGTGATCCAGGCAAAAAACACTTTAGAACTTTCATTGCTGGATCTAGCTCAGAGCCTGGAACTGGAAAGGGCGTCATTTTTTGATATCGAAATTCCCGTGATCAAAAATGTTGTGGAAGAATATATGGGTAGCGTACAACCTCCGGATGTTATTTATTCCAGTGCAATAAATGTAAAACCGGTGATAAAAGAACAGGAACTCCGATTGGAAAGCTCTGAGAAATCCCTGAAAATCGCTCAGTCGGGATATTATCCGAAATTGAATCTGAACCTGTCGTATAATAACAGCTATTATTATAACTATACGAGAGAAGGTGATGTTATCAACCCCGAAGATCCCGGTCAGAGTTATATCTGGCATAACGAATCGTTCTCAAATCAAATTAAGAACAATGGAGGGGAAAGTATTGGTTTGAGCCTTAACATTCCGATTTTCAATCGTTTTCAGGTTCGCAACCAGGTACGTAGCGCTAAATTAAACATTCTGAACCAACAATACGTATTGGAGAATACAAAAAAGACTTTGTATAAAGAAATTCAAACGGCTTACCTGAATGCTACCGCCGCCCAGGAAAAATTCAAAGCGTCGGCACGTGCGGTTGCAGCTTCTACCGAATCTCTCAAATATGCTCAGGAACGTTATGAGGTTGGGAAATCTTCCGTATTTGAATTCAACGAAGCAAAAACAAAATTAGTCCAAAGCCAATCGGAACAAATCCAGGCTAAATACGACTATATTTTCCGGACAAAAATCCTGGATTTCTATAACGGGATACCGATTAAACTGTGAAAGAGGTTTTACGTTATACGTTTTACGTTATACGTTTGGCTTACGCACGCCACAAGGCTTACGCACGCCTTCAACGTGAAACGTAAAACGTATAACGTATAACGTAAAAACATTTGCCTGTTTCTATGAGTGCAAATAAGATAAAAAAAATGTTCAAATCGGAATTTATCCGAAACAGCGCTGTTCTGACAAGTGGAAATATTGCCGGTCAGGCGGTTGCATTGCTCATCTACCCGCTATTATCCCGTTTGTATTCAAAAGAAGATTTTGGTATTTTTGCTCTGTTTATGAGCCTTACCGGCATATTAAATATTTTGGCGACTGGGAAATATGAAGAAGCATTTTTATTGACTTCCGATAGAAAAGAGTCTTCTTCCTTACTCAATTTTAGCTTCCGGATACTGTCTTTTGTTTGCCTGGGGATCTTTATCATACTGCTGTTCTGGGGTGAGACCTGTTTCACTTTGCTTAGGATGCAAACGCTTATGCCCTATTGGTACTGTATTCCGGTATTCGTTTTTTTATCCGGCTTTTTCATACTGCTGACCTATGCTGCAAATCGTGAAAAATATTACAAAGTCATCGCCTCGTCCAATTTATTTTTAAATATCATAACTTCAGCATTAAAAATTGGATGCAAATACCTTGCGACCGGCGTTACAGGACTTATTTCCGGGCAAATCGCCGGACAATTCTTTGCTTGTTTTCCATTTTACAAAATAAAAAGCAACATTAAAGAGGCTTTAAGATCGGATTGGAAAAATGCAAAAACCACAGGAATCCGCTATCAGACATTCCCTAAATTTACGATGCCCCGCCATTTGATCAATTCATTTTCTTTTAATTTACCTTTTTTTTTACTGACCGGCATTTTTGGCGAGGCTAAATCAGGTCTGTTTTTTTTGGCTCTTACCGTTTTTTTTCGTCCGATCAATTTAATATCCAATTCTCTATATCAGGTTTTTTATGAAAATTGCGCCCGATTAAAAGAAGACGGGGGAAAAATATCTACGAAAATAAACACGTACCAAAAGTATTGCTTATTATCAATAACTCCTTTATTCATAATAACATACATATTTTCAACAATTTTATTCAAATGTGTTTTCGGACAGGAATGGGAAGAATCCGGAATTTATTTTCGCTATATACTACCCTGGATGTTTATGGTATTATTAACTGCCCCTATGAATTTCCTGCCACTGCTATTCAACAAACAATCCAAACACATGGCGCTGGAAGTAGTTTGTTTCTTTGTTCGTTATGCGTCGCTATACATTGGAATATATTACAAGAATTTCGATCTTTCCATCATTTTATTTGGCGCAACCGGATTTCTATTTACGCTAATCTCCCAAATTTGGTACCATTCATTAATTATCAACTATGAAAAAAAGATCCTGTGAATGAGCTATAAAAAACTCCGTGTTAAAAACCCCGTGAAACTCCGTGTTAAAAACTTCGTGTTAAAAGTAGGTATTCTTTTTTGTACTACAAAACTAAAACTTTGATTACTTTTGTGACAAAAAAAATACAGGATGGCCAGTTATTTGCAAGTAGACGGATTAAGTAAAAGTTTTGGCGATTTGGTTTTATTTGAAGATATCTCGTTCGGGATTGCCGAAGGCCAACGCATCGGATTAGTCGCCAAAAATGGGGCAGGAAAAACCACACTGTTGAATATTCTAACCGGAAAAGAGGATTACAACTCCGGATCTATCGTGTTCCGCCGCGACCTGCGAATTGCTTATCTGGATCAGAATCCGGAATTCACATCTGGGATTACCGCCCTGCAAGCCTGTAGCAAGGAAGGTTATGAACTGCAAGCCAAACAAATGCTTTCCCGCTTCAAGATCAACGACTACGATCAAACAGTCGACGAACTTTCCGGAGGACAACTCAAAAGGGTCGCTTTAGCTTCTGTTCTGATGACGGATCCCGACTTGTTGATCCTCGACGAACCGACCAATCATCTTGACCTGGAAATGATCGAATGGCTGGAAGGTTATCTGAATCGGAACAACAGGAGTTTATTGATGGTCACCCACGACCGCTATTTCCTGGATCGGGTTTGTTCTGAAATTATTGAAATTGATAACCGTCAACTTTATCAGTATAAGGGGAATTACAGCTACTACCTGGAAAAGAGACAGGAGCGGCTGGACACTCAAAACACGGAATTGGAACGTGCAAACAATCTATTCCGTAAAGAACTGGAATGGATGCGTCGCCAGCCTCAGGCACGCGCAACAAAAGCAAAGGCTCGCATCGACTCTTTTTACGACCTTGAAAATAAAGTGAAACAAGGCGCTGCTCAGGGAAATGTAACGTTGGATGTCAAAGCTTCATACATCGGCAACAAGATTTTCGAAGCAAAAAGTATTTCCAAAAGTTATGATGATCTTCTGATAGTCAAAGACTTCGATTATGTTTTTGCCCGGTATGAGAAAATGGGTATCGTCGGAAATAATGGAACGGGAAAATCTACTTTCATCAAAATGCTGATGCAGGAAGTTGAACCTGACTGCGGGTATTTTGATATTGGGGAAACCGTGAATTTCGGTTATTACAGTCAGGATGGCTTGCAATTCGACGAACAAATGAAAGTCCTGGATGTAGTCCGGAATATTGCTGAAGTAATAGACCTGGGTAACGGGAAAAAACTGACGGCTTCTCAATTTTTACAACACTTCCTGTTCACTTCCGAAAAACAATACAATTTCGTACATAAACTCAGCGGAGGTGAGAAACGCAGGCTACATCTGTGTACTGTTCTAATCAGGAACCCGAACTTTCTTGTTTTGGACGAGCCTACCAACGATCTGGATATCATCACTTTGAACATCTTGGAAGAATACCTGATCTCATTCAAAGGGTGCGTTATTGTGGTATCGCACGACCGTTATTTCATTGATAAAATCGTTGATCATCTGTTAGTTTTCAACGGGAACGGCGATATAAAGGATTTTCCGGGAAATTATACTCAATACCGGGATTGGAAAGAGGTTCAGGATAACCTGAACGCCGAAAACGACCGGCCAACAGCTACAAATAAAACGGGTAACGAAAAACAATCGAACCGTAACGATAAATCACCTCAACAAAAGAAAATGTCGTTTGGTGAAAAACGGGAATTTGAACAACTGGATAAAGAAATTCCGGAACTGGAAGCCGCAAAAACAAAATTGGAGGAAGAATTATCTTCCGGCGCTTTATCTCCCGACGAATTATTGACAAAATCGAATGAGATTGCAAAACTCATAGATAAAATCGATGAGAAAACCATGCGCTGGCTCGAATTATCCGAGAAGTAAAGTTTTACGTTATACGTTTTACGTTATACGTTTGGCTTACGCACGCCCCAAACGTATAACGTAAAAACGTATAACGTATAACGTATAACGTATAACGTATAACTATTTTCTCCCTTTTACCGCAGCCATGGCCAGCAACACTCCAAGAGCAACTCCTAAGATTGCAGCAAATAGTACCTGAAAATCAGCCGGAAGGATGAACGTAATTGTATGAGCCGGAATCCAAAAGAATGGGATTGTTTTCTTGAACACAAAATTCCATTGTACACCCCAATTCAGGTTCGCAAGGTATTTCCCAAAAGGAACCGGTTTTAATAAACAGGAAATTTTGCCCTTGTTATGAAGGATATGCGCATCCGTTATTTTATGAATAGTCATAAAAACGGGAGCAAAAGACGTATTCATCAGTAAACTGATAGAAAACGCGCCCAATAGTTTCTGCCAGGTAAAAGCTCCTGCCATTGAAGCAACGGTTCCTTTTATTCCCAGATATTCGACAATTGCCGGAGTTCCAGCGCTATATACTTTCATGGCTATGGCAATCCAAACTCCCAACAAACCCCAAACTACCGCCCGGGGTAAAACTCCAAATCCTTTTTCGTTATAACGCCCTGTTTTTATTCTTAAACCTAACATTTCACCCATTGTCGATAAAACGCCAAACTTTAAAAATGCCATTATGAACGCATGTTCGGCATTAAATCCTTTATACCATTGATACAATTCAGGCAAGACCACAAAAGGTAGAAATATGACCACAAGGCCAGTGATAAATAAAATGTCTTTTTTCATCATTAAATAGCATTAATATGACACAATAATCGACAAAGCTACGATTTTTTTTTATTCCTGCAATTATTTTATATTATTACCCAGGGAAGAGGCTGTAATTGGCTGATGCCGATTCTACGAATTCATGCGCTTGGGTGCAAGTTTTGCATGCTCGTTTCATGTCTTTGTAAGTCCAGTTTAATAAAGCAAACCGAACATCCACAGTGGAATCCTGTTTTTGCGTCCAAATTCCATATCATCAACGGCTAAATAACTATCGGATAAATCTTTAATCTGTTCGAAAGTTTTGTTTTTTCCGCCAATTTCAAACAGGTATTTTCCGGCTACAAGAAAATCGCCTTTTTGGGGCGCTACAACCGTTGATACGCTATTCATTTGATTGCAGAAAAAAGTTTCTCTCATACTGCCCTTGTTCACACAAGGCGTCAGAGCATACATCAAGTTAGTATTGTTAAGATAAATTTTATCGGGTTTTGACAATTGTTTGTAACTCTTGATTTCCGATGTTAATAAATTGAGTAACGCCGCCCTGTCCAGGGCATAAAGCAGTTTCAAACCCAAGTCGCGAACGGTTCCCAACTCTTTACATAACTGACTGATATTTGGCGTAAAAGGAACACGCTCTGCCAAAATCATCAACATTTTTTTTGCTTTCTGAACGGTTGCATATTCAACATCTTCAACTGCCGGAAGATCGGAATCAATTACAAGTAAAGCAACTTCCTGCAAGCGTGCAGGAAAATCTTCGCCCGCTTCTTTGTAAAAAGGATAATAGCCATATTGCAGGTATTTTTCAAATAATGGAAGAATTTTGATTTTTGCCGTAATTTCCATTGCATATGGCAGATGGCGATCCAGAAGTTCTACCAACGAAACCGGCGAGAAAGATAGAATATCTTCAAAAGCAAGATATTCGCGAAAAGACAAGCCCGCCAACTCGTAAACGGTCTGCCTGCGCGACAAATCCACTTTTGAATTGTCTATTTCCAGCATGGACGAACCGGTATAAATAATATTCAAATCAGGATAATTGTCATAAATGTTTTTCAGATTTTGCGACCAGTCGGGATAATGGTGTACTTCATCCAAAAATAAATATGTAACTCCGTGACTATATGAATATTCAACTAAATCCTGTAGTGAATTTGTTTTGAACAGCAAATCATCCAGCGAAACATAAAACGCAGTGTCTCTGCCGGCAAACGCTAGTTTGATATGTTGTAGCAAAAGCGTGGTTTTTCCGACGCCTCTTGCTCCTTTTATGCCTATCATACGGACATTCCAGTTGATTTTTTCGTAGAGATAACGTTTGTAATCCACCGAAACTCTTGCAAGTTTACGGTGAAATGAAGTGTAAAGCGCCTCGATAATACTACTTTCCATATTATTTCAATTTATGTTTACGCGACAAAGTTATCATTTTTTCGGATATAAAAGCGAAAAAACGGATGGTTTTCACTTTTCAAAAAGCGAAAATAAGAATGTATTAAAAAACAGATTTGCAAATAAAAAAATCAAATCACTACCCTTGAGAATGGGGCAATATCCATTGATGAGAAGTCTTTTTCCAAATATTTGAAATATCCGCTCATGGCAACCATGGCGGCATTATCGGTTGTGTACGCAAACGGAGGGACATAAATATTCCAACGGTATTTTTCAGCATGTTCTTCAAAAGCTTTCCTCAAAGCGGAATTTGCAGAAACGCCTCCGGCAACGGCCACTTCCCGGATTTTCAGGTCGTTGACAGCCTTCCTTAATTTACTCATCAAAACTTCGATGATCGTGTATTGTAAGGATGCACACAGGTCATTTTTCCTTTTTTCTATAAAATCGGGATCTTTACGCAACTCATCTCTGAGCAAATAAAGAAATGATGTTTTCAATCCGCTGAAACTGTAGTCATATCCCGGAACTGCCGGCTTGCTAAATTGAAAGGCCTTAAAATCACCTTCTTTAGCCAAACGGTCGACCACCGGTCCTCCGGGATAAGCTAATCCTATGACCTTGGCGCATTTGTCAAAAGCCTCGCCCGCCGCATCGTCAATCGTTTGTCCTATGACTTCCATATCATTCCAATTCCGTACCAAAATAATCTGGGAATTCCCTCCCGAAACCAACAGACACAAAAAAGGGAACGACGGATGATCCGTATCGGACTCGTTTGTCTTAATAAAATGAGCCAATACATGCGCCTGTAAATGATTCACCTCTACCATCGGGATTTGAAGAGCCGTTGCTAAACCTTTGGCAAAAGAAGTTCCTACAAGCAGGGATCCCAACAAACCGGGCCCTCTCGTAAATGCAATTGCATTCAGGTCTTCTTTCTGTACCCCGGATTGTTTCAATGCTTCGTGAACAACCGGAATAATATTTTGCTGATGCGCTCTTGAAGCCAATTCCGGCACTACCCCACCGTAAGCTTCATGCACTTTTTGTCCTGCTATTACATTCGACAAAATAACCCCGTCCCGCATCACGGCGGCAGACGTGTCATCGCATGAGGACTCTATACCTAAAATTGTTATGCTCATCGAATTAATTTTACATATGAAAACAAGGCTTAAATACGTGCAAAGATAGTACCTTTTTGTGCCATTTACAATGAAAAGAGAACGTATCCTCTTTTTGCTTTCGACAAATGTTTGTCTCAACCAGAATTTGATGGCTGAACTTTTTGACACCTCCAAACAAAACATCAGTCCTCATATAATAAATATACTTGACGACAATGAATTGGATGCAAATTCAGTTGTCAAGGATTACTTGACAACTGCCGCAGACGGTAAAAATTACAATAAGACCGGAAAGACGAATGGCCGGACGACGACAAGGTCATTTACATTCCCGACGCGGAGTATTACAGCTTTATGCAGTCGCTCCGCAAATTGGAAGAAGCACATCCGGCGTTTAAGTTTTTTTTGCAGTTTACGGAGAAAAGCCTACCTTTACAGATAAATTTCCGAAAAATGAATTGGCTGGGAAAAGCGATTAAATGTTTGAAAAATAGTCTGTATCCAATCCCTTTGGAATTGAACGAAATAGACTGGAAAAGCAGCCTGTCGCCCAAAACAGACAGACTTGCTCAACATTTGTGCGCCTTTTCCAATCAGGAAGGCGGCGGTTTTCTTGTCTTCGGCGTAAATGACGACGCCACGCTCTTTTCCGTAACAAAGAAACAAAGCGATGAGATTGTCAGGAAATTGGGTAATATAGCCTTGAATAACCTGTCGCAATCCATACAAATTCAGCACAATACGATTGAATATGGCGGTAATGCGCTGTTGTTCATTTATATCCCCGAACAAACGGAAAAACCGGTTTATCTTCGGGGAAAAACGATTTATGACAGTTACTACCGCTCGGCGGGACAAACGGTAAAAATGTCGAAAGAAGCTGTAAAATTCATGATTTCCGCAGCACACGGCATCCCATACGAATTTCAGATTGCAAAGAAAAATCTTCCGGCGGACGAAGTCTTGAATCGGCTGGATTATAAACGTTTTTATGAATTGCTGGATAAAAATACGCCTAAAGCAACCGATTTAATTCTTTCAAATTTGGAGAGTTATCATATTATCGTTCAGGATAGCGACAGGTGGAGTATTACCAACCTCGGCGCAATTCTGTTTGCAAACGACCTTTCTCTGTTCGATTATCTGAATGCAAAACCTGTCCACATACTAAAATATGTGGGAACAAACAATTTGATTTTGGAAAAGGAACTCACCGAAACAAGAGGATATGCCGCAGCATTTGATGATATGGTCGAGTATGTTATGAAAAATCTGCCGCAACAGGAAATTATAAAAAGTGCAATCCGGCAGAACAAAACAGATTATCCGCGCACGGCAATCCGCGAATTTTTAGCGAATAGTTTTGTACATCAGGATTTTACAGTGACAGGGATGGATATAATGGTTGAGATATTTACGGACAGGATAGTGATGACCAATCCCGGTTCGCCTTTGACTGACGTAAACCGTTTTATTGACCTGCCTCCGAAATCCCGTAACGAAAAATTGGCACAAGCCCTTCTTTTGTTTCATATCTGTGAACGTCGAGGCAGTGGTGTGGACAGGGCAATAGAAGCGTTGGAAACAGCCTTGATGCCTCCGCCCAAATTTACAAAGGGCGAATATTTTACACGAGTATTTATTTACGGACGGCAAAAACTGTCGGCAATGGGCAAACAGGACAAAATTCGCGCCTGTTATCAGCATTGTTGCCTTCTTTACGAAAACAATAAGGAAATGACTAATCAGTCAGTGCGGGAACGGTTTGAGATTGATAAAAAGAACTATTCCACGGCATCGCGTATTATAGCCGATACAGTAGCCGCAGGTTTGGTTAAAGTGGCAACACCCGAAAACGAATCACGCAAGTTTACAAGTTATGTTCCGTATTATGCGTAGTTTTTATGTGATTGAACTTTTCCATTTGGTTTTAACTAACTAATATTCAATGCGTTTTTATGTGATTGAACTTTTCCTTTGCTTTTTGAAAGAAAGATAATTCAAAGAAGAATATTTTCATGTAACCGAAATAATAACTATTCCGATTCCGACGCAACTTGACGACACCACCGGCGCAACTCGCAGCCACCCGGCGAAAAACCCCTGACCGATATTCCTTTTCATCCTACTTTTGCGGCGCATTAATATTGATGCGACCATTAAAATTCAAAGTATATGGATGAAAAATT
>JAIRZF010000020.1 GCA_031267385.1 Dysgonamonadaceae bacterium
GTGCTGCGAAGCGAGCCGTCGGTGAATCCGATTGCGTTTTCCGGCAGGTTTTCCTGTTTGTCTGTCAGAATTTCATCGTCTTTGCTACAGGATACCAGGGCGAGCGAGATGAGTATTGCTATGATGACATTGCGGATCATGATAGACCGTAAGACGTGTAAGACATGTAAGACGTGTAAGACGCGTAAGACATGTAAGATCGGAAAACCGGAAGATAAATAAGGTCGAAAGGGCTTGCTAAGTAGTTGATTGTTGCGGTTATACGCGCGCGCGTACGCCAAGTGTGTGTGTGTGTGTGTGTGTGTGTGTGTGTGTGTGTGTTAACAAAATCCGCGAACTCTCCAAATTTTGGAGGTTAAAAGATTGGGGTAAGTGAACGTTTTTTTGTGTCATTTTCGTATGCTAACTTTGGGGATTTGCCGGAGCAAAGGTAATATATCCATTTGAGAAAGCAAACTTTTCCGATAAAAAAAGACCGTAAGAAAAAAAAGACCGTAAGACATGTAAGACCGTAAGACATGTAAGACACGTAAGACCGTAAGATAAAGGGATCTCCTCTTTTCTTACGGTCTTACCATCTTACCATCTTACCATCTTACCATCTTACGTGTCTTCCCATTTTGAAAGCGACTTTCAATTTAATTCCGAAAGAAAGAAAATTCATCTTTTTCATGTAATCACTGTTTTTCCCTTTTCCATTATGTTTGTGATTAGTTTTAACTCTTGTTTTTATAAACTACGATTTCTTTACTTACATTTATGAAAGATATGCATAACCCTGGTCGATGACGCTAAATGTTTTATCCCGTTTGTATTTTTGTATTTCTTTTTCGTACTTAAACGTGACATCTTTGATGTGCTCAAGTTTCTTGTCGATTTCATATAATGCCATAGCTGATTAATTGTTAATGAACGAATACAAAGATACGCTAAAAGAATGATATTCGATTGTTTATTCTTTCAAAAACCAAAGGCAATCGGGAATATTTCGGGAAAGTCGTCTCAACGAAAGTAAATAATCCTCTCTGAAAACAGTTTCTCCATTTGAATTGTTATTTTTACATATCCTCTAATGAAAGCCCTTTGTATTCAGTAGAGAATTTCGGATATTTTGCAATGATATCTTTAGCCTTATTTTCTAATTCACTCAAACTTATACGGTGGGGATTACGTTTGACCTCACAAAAAACCAGACGTTTTTCGAACTCATTCACGGCTACTATATCAATCTCGTTTTCACCTTTGGAGTTCCAATATCCTTGAATATCAGAAAATTCTTTGGATTCAATCATCATTGTACGAAAATATTTTTCCAAAATAATCCCGCTATATGTTTCGTAATCTCGTTCTACAATATCACGTACATAGTCAAGATTGCCGATTTCTACTGCGCTACGATATTTATAAATAAACCGGAACCAGAAATTCAAGAAGTTATCTTCAATTTTGTACTTATTGGAACGGCTGCCTTCCTTAGCTCCGAAAGGACGGTTGCGCTTGATAATATTATATTCTTTTTCCAATCGTTCAAGGTAACCTCCAATATCCATGTTAAGAGTACTTTCAATCTGCCCTCTATCAGTTTTGGACGAAGCAATCAATGAAAGGATAGAAAAATAATTACCATAATCCTTGCCGAACTCATCAATCAGCACATCGTGACCTTCGTCCGGAAAAAATGACCCTTCAGAGAGCAAGGTATTAAGAATAGCTTTTTTTGTAAATGCTTTTTTACTAACTAATTGCTCAATATACTTAGCCACACCACCTGTTATCATATAAAAAACCAATAAGTCTTCATTGGAATAATTGGGATGGTAGTCCGACAATATCTCCTTAATTGTATTAATATCAAAAGTTTTGATAACCATCCGAGCTGTTGCCCTGCCAAAAAGAGGCTCTTTGGAACTCTCAAAAATACGTTTCATCATGGAGTAGATTGAGCCACAAAGTATAAGATTAATTTTACTGTTATCTTTTGCGGAGTCCCATATATTCTGCATGTCACTGAATACTGAAGAATTGACGTTACGGAACTCCTGAAATTCATCAATAACCAAAGTGAAATTCATCCGTTGAGACAACTGCATGATTGCCCTGAACAATTCGGAAAAACTAGAATAGCTGCCAATAGGAATACCTAATTTTTCATTGATTTCCTGAGAAAATTCCTCACACAACAAAACTTCATTTTTTTTTGCCACAAAAAAATACAGAAAGGGTATAGTCGTGAATGCCTTTTTTAGTAGCGTAGTTTTGCCAATGCGTCTACGTCCGGTCATCATTGTCATTTGTGCTGTTTCTGCTGAAGCCTGTTCAATACTTTGCAAAGTCGCAATTTCAGATTTTCTATCGTAGAATTTCATTTTCTGCATGTTTTAAAATTACCGTAACCATTATTACTGTAATCTCGGTTACGCTAATACAAAAGTATGAATTAAATCCATTGATCCAACAAGTTTGCTAACTCTTTCTTAATCGGAGTAAAAAAAAGACGTATTTCACCGATGGTTTACCGAGAAGTTCAACCCGATACTGTTTTTTAAGTTAGTTAGTCGGGTGAGAGCATTTGAATCTGTTTGATGTCTCCTCCGGATTCCCGTTCGAATATTTGCAAATCGAAATATGTGACCGCGGCGATCAGATGATCAAAAATATCTGCCATAATGAATTCATATTCAATCCATTGAGTTGTGTTGGTAAATACATACAACTCAAAAGGCAAACCGACTTCCGTAGGAGCTAAATGACGTACCATCAAAGGTAGGTCTTTTTTTGTTCCCGGATGACTTTTTAAATACCATTCGACATATTTACGGAATAGTCCGGCATTTGTCTGGGTTCTTCCGTTTACCGGAATACTGCGATCTGCTCCCATTTGTGCATTATGTTCGTCAATTTCAGCCTGACGGGCATCAATATATTCCGAAATACCCTGAATCTTTTTAAACCGGATCAATTCATCTTTATCGACGAACCGGATACTGGATTGTTTGATAATAATAGACCGTTTGATACGTCTTCCTCCGGAGTTTTGCATTCCTCTCCAGTTCTGGAATGAATCTGAAATCAAGGCATAAGTTGGCAGAGTAGTAATGGTTTTGTCAAAATTCTGGACTTTTACCGTAGTCAGATTGATTTCGATGACATCTCCATCCGCACCGTATTTAGGAACAGTGATCCAATCTCCAAGTCGTACCATATCGTTACTTGCAACCTGTATACTTGCAACGAAACCCATGATTGAATCCTTGAACATCAGTAGGAGTACGGCAGATGCAGCTCCCATTGCCGTGAAGAAAACAGTAGGGGATTTTCCCGTGATGATTGAAAAAACAATAACAGTTCCGAACAATATCAGAATTAACTGGATTACCTGTATGTAACTGGTCATCGGTTTATCTTTGAAAGTTGGCTTTTCGACAAGTAAATCAGCTCCGGCTTTTACCGACGACATGATGATCATAATGATCAGGTACACGAGATAAATGTCGGCGAGGCTTTCCAGAGGGTTAATCAGATCCGGGAAACCGGCAAAGATCACCACAATTAACTTTTTAACCATGGCAAAAGGTAAAAGTTGGGCGAGATATTTTGGGAAATGATTATTTACCAGGTATTTAAAGAAAGATACGTGAGAAAATTGCGCAACTTTATTGAACGCCCCGCGGATGATGCGACGGGTTAAATATTGAACAATATAAATCAGTACGAACGATAAAATAATTAAAATTCCGGTATTGAGATACGTTGCAATCCGGCTGGAAACACCCCAACTGATCAATTGATCAAAGGTATATTGACTCAAGGTACCGGCAAATTGACTGAGAACTCCATTCATAGCTAATTTTATTTGAAGATTTTAAAATACGGATAAAAATAGTCCGATGTCATGCGAAGGCATATTGAACTGTTTTGCGACAAAAGCATTAACGAATTTTCCTCCGTACATATATAATCCGGAACGGAAACCTCCATCTGCCTTCATCATGGAGGACATTCCTCCCAGATCGCCCATCCGGAGGATCATCGGGGTAAATATGTTGCTGAGGGCCATGGAAGCAGTTCGGGCGACACGGGAACTCAGATTGGGAACGCAATAATGGAGTATCCCGTATTTTTCAAAGATGCCGTCGTGTCCCTCCGGAAGGAAACAAGTCGTTTCAAAACACCCTCCCTGGTTGACACGCAAATCTATCAGCAGAGCTCCTTTTTTCATCGTCCGTATCACTTCTTCTGAAATGACATAACGTACAGGGGCGTCTATGTAACGCATCGCACCGATAATAACATCTGCGGATTTGAAGGCATTGACTAATACATTGGGCTGAAAAACCGAAGTAAAAACCGACCTTCCGAGTGTGTTTTGTAATTGGCGAAGCTTATTTATATCATTATCAAAGACCCGTACCATAGCTCCGAGCCCTAATGCCGCACGAGCAGCAACAGTCCCTCCCGCTCCCGCTCCGATAATAACAACTTCAGTCGGGGAAACTCCGGGAATACCACCCATCAGTACCCCCTTCCCTCCGTAAGCATTACTCAAAAGTTCGGATGCAACGGAAATAGATGCGGCGCCCTCAATCTCGGAAATGGAGTTACGGACAGGGAAACATTGTCCATTTTCAGAAATAAGTTCATATCCAACTGCATTGATCCCTTTTGAAATCATCATTTTGATGGTTTCGATGGAGACGTCGGGAAGTTGTAACATGCTGCAAACAGTAGCTTTACTTTTTATCAATCCAACTTCTGCTGATGTTGGAGGTGCAATCTTGAAAATCAGGTCACTCTGGAAAACAGTCTCCCTGTCTGAGACTTCTGCTCCGGCCTCTGCATAGAGAGCATCCGAATAATTGATCCCGATACCTGCGTCCGTTTCTATAATGACCCGGTGTCCGGCGTCAACGATCATATCCACAGCTTCCGGGGTGAAAGCCAGACGTCTTTCAATTTCGTAAGTCTCTTTCGGAACTCCGATTATCAATTGCTGATGGGCTTTATTCAATTCCTTCAGCAATTCCTGGGGTACTCCGGAAGCCTTTTCTTTTTTAGCCGGCGATGCTTTCATTTCTGTCATAGGCATTAACTTATAATTTTGACCAAATTGGCAACTATATTATCAACGTCATTTTCATCTAAAAGTTGTTCGGCGTCAAATACCAGTTTTGCCTGATTATAGAATAATTCTCTTTTTTTGATGCTTTCCGAAATGAACAGTTTTAATTCTTCCTCATTTTTATCCTTGATTAAAGGGCGGTTATGTTTCATGTAATTTAACCGGTTTGCCAATTCGGATTCAGAAACTTTCAGGTAAATAGTAGTCCCCAATTGATTCATTAAGTGCATGTTGTCGAAAAAACAAGGAACGCCTCCTCCCGTAGAAATAATAATATTTTCAAATTCGGAGACCTCTATCAGAGCCTGGCGTTCAATTTCCCGAAATGTAGTTTCCCCTTTTTCTGCAAATAATTGTCCGATGGTTTTTCTGTATCTGTTTTCGATAAATAAATCCAGATCAACGAATTGTGAACCCATTGCTTTGGACAGGCTTTTCCCAATAGTAGTCTTGCCTGAGCCCATGTAACCGATTAAAAATATTCGCAACATGTTTTTTGTCTATTCTGCAAAAGTACGATTTTTATGATAAATATTGTATTTTTGCAGTCAATTAAAAGTAGGTATGCCTAAAAAGAAATATTACGTTGTTTGGAAAGGAGTAAAACCGGGTGTTTATGATTCCTGGATCGATTGTAAAAGACAGATTGACGGTTTTGAAGGAGCTTTGTACAAATCGTTTGATACAAAAGCGGCAGCAGCAGCTGCTTATCCGGACGGGCCATGGAAATATATCGGAAAATCAAAGGAAAATAAAAAGAATACAGTACCTTTAACCGGTAATTTTATCCGTAACAGTCTGGCTGTCGATGCTGCCTGTTCCGGAAATCCGGGTAAAATGGAATACCGTGGAGTTTATGTTGAAACCGGTCTGGAGATATTTCATCAGGGGCCATATGAAAAAGGAACCAATAATGTAGGAGAATTTTTAGCTTTGGTGCATGGTCTGGCATTATTAAAAAAACAGGATATGAATATTCCTGTTTATTCCGATAGTATGAATGCCATTCTTTGGGTAAAGAATAAGCAATGTAAGACGAAATTAGAACCCTGTGAAGCAAATGCCCCTGTCTTTGATTTGATAGCAAGGGCTGAAAAGTGGTTGCAGGAGAATACTTATAAAACAGTGATACTGAAATGGGAAACTGAAAAATGGGGTGAAATTCCAGCGGATTTTGGGCGGAAATAATTTCCCCGAATAATTTATCCCGAATAAATTTATATTATGGAAATCAACAAAAAATTATTGTCAGAAAAAAAGTGGGCTTTCATTTTAATTTTCTATCTTTTATTGTTTATTCCTGTTTTTTATTTTTGGGCAAATAATATCAATTTAAAAGATAAATACATGGCTTGGCTTACTTGTATTGTGATTGGTCTGGCTCTTTGTGGTATTGATTTATTTTTAAAGAAAAAAGGAGAAAAAATTTATCTAATCTTTCTTTTTCTTCTTTCCATTGTGCCCAATATGGTTGTTTGGGGTTACCTTTACGTGTCTCATTTATGTATGAAACGGGACATGTTTTGGGTTATTTTTACGACCCATGCTGCAGAATCGAAAGAATATATTGGTGATTTTATTTCCTGGGAGATTTTTGCAATTAATATTATTTATTTATTTCTGGGAGTCCTGTTCATTGTAAAAGCAAAAGCAAAATCAAGACATTCCATCCGCGTAAAAAAACATCTCCCGTTGTTTGTAGTTTCCATAGCAATTGTGTTGACCGGTATTATTCTGCAATATACGGTACAGGCGATTCCTACTTTTGATTTTTATAAGAGTCGGGTACTTTTCTGGAAAGCGAATCGGGTTTTTGAGGAGGAGAAAGAGTTTCGCAAAAATCTTAAAATGAATGTTGAATGTTCATTACCGGATTCAACCGATCATGTTTTCATTGCAATTCTAGGAGAATCTACGTCTACATGTCACATGAGCCTTTATGGTTATCATCGTAAAACGACCCCATTGATGGATGCCCGGAGCGATGAGTTGGCTGTGTATACCGATGTTGTAACGCCGGATAATCATACATTTGGAGCCATGCAAAAAATTCTTTCTTTTGCTGATCATAAAAATCCGGAATATTACAGACAAAAACCGTCGCTTGTTGAAATTTTTAATGCCGCGGGATTTGAAACTTATTGGATATCCAACAAGGCTGCATTGACAAAGTGGGGCGGAAGTTACGGCATTATTGCCCAGGAAGCCAAACATTTATATGATCTCAGCAGCTTGGAAACGGATGATGAGATTGTTCTGCCGAGTTTGGATAAAGCGCTTACGGATCCTGTTGGTAAGAACAAAATTATTTTCATTCACTTGATGGGAAATCACCATGCATATGATTGCAGATATCCCGAAGAATATAACCATTTTAACTATGAAAGAGATCGTGATCTTCCTGACCTGGGTTTCAGGGACGATGAAATGATGGAAGTCATAGATGAATATGATAATTCTATTTTGTATGGGGATTTTGTGTTTAGTTCGATACTGGATAGAATAAAAAATGAAGAAAAATCCTCTTTCCTGTTGTTTTTCTCCGATCATGGAGAAGAAGTAAATGATACCCGCGAGGCCAGAGGACATTTTATGTCTGACGTATATCCCTGTCAGGCTCGTATCCCTTTTGTCTTTTGGCAATCTGAAAAATACAAAGAAGAAATGCCTGGGATTGTGGTTGATACGTCAAGGCCATATAACACAGAAAACATAATTTACTCATTGTCAACACTCAGCGCTCTTCGTTACAATGATTATAACGGTACTGCGAGTATTTTTTCTAAAGAATATATCGTTCCGGGAAAACGATTGGTAGGAAATGAAGATTATGAGAAAGATATACTTCCGAAAATAGCGCCTGAGAACTAAAACTCATATAAAAATAAAATTATGTACATATGAAAATAGGGTTTGATGCAAAAAGAGCAGTTCAGAATAATACCGGTTTAGGAAATTACAGTCGGCGCCTGGTTGAAATATTGTCGGAGTATTATCCTGATGATCAGTATTATCTTTTTGCTCCGGAGAAAAAAGATAATCCGAGACTTCAGACCTTGCAATCGAGAAAAAACACATCATTCATATATCCTACCGGTCTTTACCGGCCTTTTTCTTCTTTTTGGAGGATTTCCGGTATCAAATCGGATCTGAAACGGGTTTCTCCGGATATTTTTCATGGTTTGAGTGGCGAATTACCTGTGGGAATTTCAAAAACAGGGGTCAAATCAGTTGTTACAATCCATGATCTTATTTTTTTACGTTATCCGGAATATTATAAACCCATAGACAGGATGATATATGCCCGGAAATTCAGGTATGCATGTGAGAATGCCGGCCGGATAATTGCAATCAGTGAATGTACCAAAAGGGATATCGTTTCTTTTTTTAATATTCCGGAAGACAAGATTACCGTTGTTTATCAGGGTTGCCATCCGGATTTTAGGGAAAAAGCGACGGATCATAAAAAGCGGGAAGTGATGGAAAGGTATAAACTTCCTTCCAAATACATATTCTATGTGGGAAGTATTGAATCCCGGAAAAACCTGCTCTTAGCAGTAAAAGCGCTTCGGGATTTAGATCCT
This sequence comes from Dysgonamonadaceae bacterium, assembly GCA_031267385.1. GTDB lineage: Bacteria > Bacteroidota > Bacteroidia > Bacteroidales > Azobacteroidaceae > BNXB01. The sequence continues at coordinate 8,704 of JAIRZF010000020.1, forward strand.
GAAATTCATTTGGTAGCGATTGGGAAAAGAACGCCTTATCAGGATAAAATAGAGCAATATGTGAATCAAACAGGCCTCTCCGGACGTGTGCATATCCTGAATAAAGTCTTCTTTGAAGATTTACCCGCTTGTTATCAATTGGCCTCTGTTTTTGTCTTTCCTTCTTTTTTTGAGGGTTTTGGAATACCCATTTTGGAAGCATTGAGCAGTTGCGTTCCGGTTATCGCAGCCACAGGTTCATGTCTGGAAGAAGCAGGAGGCCCCGGTTCTGTTTATGTCGATCCGGTCGACGACCGGGAATTGGCGGGACAAATTAGGCGCATTTTATCAAATGTTGATATTGCCCGTAAAATGAGTGAAGATGGCCGGATCTATGCCCAGCGATTTGAAGATAAGCTCATAGCATCCGGTGTAATGAAAATATACGAACAATTATGATTTTTGTAACAGGTTTTGGACAGATGTGTAATAACATCCTGCAGTTCGGGCATTTTTACGCCTGGGGTAGGGAATCCGGCATAGATGTGATCGCAATGCGTTTCTGTTACAAATATTCTTTTTTTGAAATAAATAAGAAGAAAACTTATAATTGGTTCACCTATTTGTTTGCGAAGTATGGTGCAAAAATGAAGTGTTTTCCTACCGTTGCTTTTGATGATGAACAGTCGATGGTTCCGGAACGAATGGATCTTTTGAAGGAATCCAAGTTTGTGATGGTTCAGGGTTGGTTTATGCGCAATTATGAGTTATTCCTGAAATATCGTTCGGAAATAACCGAATTATTTCAGTTCAATAAAAAAGTTTGTCAAAGTGTCAATCTTCTGTTTTCACATTTTCCTGAAACCGATTTAACATTAGGAGTACATATCCGGAGGGGAGATTATATTCGTTGGCAGGAAGGGAAATATTTTTTTCAGGATGAAGATTATTGTTCTTTTATTTCTTCTTTTTTGGAACTCCATCCGGAGAAAACCGTTCAGGTTTTAATTGCGACGAACGATCCCAGGATAAATCCGGAAACATTCAGGAGTAAAATAAATGTTCCGGTTCATTTCCTGTCCGGAAGTGCGGGCGAAGATTTGTGTGCATTATCCCGGTGTGATTACCTGATAGGGCCTCCCAGTACATTTTCCCTGATGGCTTCTTTTTACGAAGACATTCCGCTTTATTGGGTTTTTGATAAAGACGAAAAGATCGTTTCCGATTCCTTTCAAAAATTCGAGGCGCTTTTCCGAAACATCATTTGACGGAAGAATATTTTAACTGAATATAACGAACCCTGAATTTGGCAATTTCATACCCTGCTTTTCCGTCCAGGAATCCGAGTTTAAGGAAATAAGTTTGAATAAATACGAACGAAATTTTTAACAATAACAGTAATTTCGGAATTGTTTTCTTCTTTACATACATTCCGGTATACAATTTGGCTTTAGAAGATTTTCTCAGGTCATCAATATCTTTGTAAGAGTAGTGGAGCAGATCTCCGGAAAGATGTGAAACTTTACAATCGTGTGTTTCCGGCGCTACACTTTCGTGTACCCGTTTGTTTTCCCAGTTTGCTTTTCTTCGATCGAAAAGTCTGATTTTCACATCCGGGTACCACACCCCGTGCCGGATTGCTTTTTCCCCGACAAAATTCAGACGGTTAAAAGTATAAGCATCCACATTCCAGTGTTCCTTTACTTTCAGGATAGATTGATGCAATTCAGGGCTTAACACTTCATCGGCGTCCAACGACAAGATCCGGTCGAATGAAGCGGATGCAACAGCAAATCGTTTTGAATCTCCAAAATTAGTCCATTCCCGTTGAATGACCCGTGCACCATATTGTTTACAGATAACAACCGTGTTGTCGGTTGAAAAAGAATCCACGACAATGATCTCATCTGCAATGGATTGAATGGATTTCAGGCATTTCCCGATCCGTGCTTCTTCATTAAATGTGATGATAGTGACCGATAGTTTATTCATTTTTCAATCTTAATCTTCTGTATTTCATAACTAATTTCTCACAGGCGTCCGAATCGTATTTCCTGTAAAAAGCATATCGTTGTGCTAAAAATCGAAACATATCATCCTCAATATAAAGGCTTTCAAAATTTTTGCATCCCATTTTCATATCGACCGCACAAAATTTCATCCGGTTCATATCAATCAATTCGAATCTATACTTCCGATTTACGTGATCAAAGAGTATGTTGCCCGGAGTATAATCTTTATGGAAAATGTTTTTTTCATGAAGTTCAGCCGAAAACCGGGCAAATTCGTCCAATATTGCAGGAGTTTCGGATGTTTGAGGGAGGTCGCTTAATTCCCGGAAATGGCGTGTCAACAGGCTTTTCCGGGACACATAATAACTCCGGTCAAAACAACCACAGCGGAATGATTCAATGTAAGCCACCGGTTCCGGAGTTTCCAGTTTATTTTCGATCAGCCGTATTCCGTTTTCGTACGACCGTTTTGCCTTGGAAGGACGAAAGTAACCATAAACAACCTTATTGATGACATTGGGAATTTTAAATGATTTGACGACCAGATCATCATTCCCTACATGAAAAGATCGGATCTCATTCCGTCCCCGGTAAATAATTTCCCCTCCGGAAGTGAAATTTTCAGGTATTTCCCGAATAAAATTATTCAAAAAGTTGTATTTGGGATTGATTATAATTTTCATCTGTTCAGTCCAATTTTATCTGCAAAGATATTCATTAGCCATAATTATTTATAACTTTGTGTGATTTTTTCAGAAAATACGGCGTCAATGAAGACTTTTTACAGTAATATTAAATTTATATTTCGGGTTTATTTGTCCGGTTTGATTGTTTTCTCTCTATTCCGGTTGATATTACTGTTTACCCAATGGGAACAGCTGACGGATCTTTCCGGGAGTTCCGGTTTGCTCATCCGGTCATTTCTGATGGGATTGAGATTTGATAATGTAATTTCCTGTTACATTGCTATCACGCCTTTGCTTGTTGCCTGTATTGCAGCGATAACAGGAAAACAGTACTCATTAAATTTGAAAACAGGTTTTGCCGTATTTTTTTCGATTTGTTACGAAGTTTCCTTTTTTACTTGTATCGCGGATATTCTTTATTTCGGGTATTTCTTCAAACACCTGAATGCTTCTATATTTAATTGGGCCGGAGAACAGGGTTTTGTGATGGAAATGCTTCTGAAAGATAAGATTTCATTATTATTCCTCATCGTAGGATTGGTGATCCCCGCATCATTTTCTTTCCTGATCTTCTATTTGTTGAGAAGAGATAAGAAAAACAAGCAAAATATCGTAAAAGAAAAAAAATCCTGGCGGTATTATGCTCAAACCGGTATTTGTTCCATTTTGATAGTTTGTTTATGTGTTTTGGGCATCAGAGGGCGATTAGCATCAAAATCGCCGATCAGAGTCGGTACCGCTTATTTTTCGAATCATTCTTTTATCAATGAACTGGGATTGAATCCGGTATTTTATTTTTTAAGAAGTACCTTGGATTCGCAAAAGTTAAAGAAACAATCCTTATTATTACTTGCTGAGGAAGAAGCAATTACAACAGTTCAACAGTATTTCGGGATCATATCTCAAGAGGGACGGTCGCCGATTGCCCGGAAAAAAATATACCCGGAGCGGAAAAACTACAATGTGATTTTTATCCTGATGGAAGGGATTCCCTATTCTGTTTTTGAAACCCCAAAAATTCGTTCCCATATTCCATTTTTAGACAGCTTATCTCAAAACAGTTTACTTTTCAATAATTGTTATTCTGCCGGAATACATACGATGAATGGTGTTTACGGAGGCTTGTTTTCTCATCCTGCATTGATGCAACAGCATCCTCTCAAATCGGCAGAGATACGAACAATGGCCGGGTTTCCCAATGTGTTGAGAAAAAATGGTTATCATACAGCTTACTTTACCACTCATGACGATCAGTTTGACAATATTGGGGGTTATTTGAAAGCAAATGATATTGAATTGATCCTTTCCCAGAAAGATTATCCCGCGAATAGAGTCTTAAGTAACCTGGGAGTTCCGGATGATTATATGTTTGAACGGGCGATTCCGGAAATAAATAAAATGGCTCAAAGCGGACATCC
>JAIRZF010000093.1 GCA_031267385.1 Dysgonamonadaceae bacterium
AGCACTTCCACTACTAAATCCGGCGCTCCGATACATCCTCTTTCATCCAATTTAGATAAATCGCAGATCACACAGATGTCCGGTTGAACCACATCAATGATCTTGTCGTCGTCTTTCGAACCGTGAATTGGCAGGCGGACGTCGAAAGGAGCATGATAAATATGACATTTCCCTTTGCGTTTTTCAATAAATTTACTGATAAAAAAACTCAATTTCATAGAAACATGAGCATGTATACGTAATGGCCCGGACATCAAACGGATAAATCCGCCGATCAACTCCCGGCGCTTATCGTCCAACCAGGTGAGATAATCGGCATAGGTATACGGCTTGGATTCATCTAGATCCAATGTTCCATACATCACGAAGGGTTCTTCGACAACGGGAGAGTTTGTTTCCGGGATTTTATAGGGCTTTGTTTCTTTCTTTTCCATCTTCATGGTGATTTTTTGATATTGATTCAGTCGGGCAAATGTACGAAATTTTTCTTCAAAACATTTTACGAGACCAATTTAATAAAAATCAATTATACTGGATAAATATAGTACATTTTCGAACAAAAGGTGTTCATTACCGAACACTTTCAAAAACGGAAGAATGAACCAATCATACAATTATCAACAACTTATGTGTTTGGCATAAGCCTTGCATTATTTCAGGAAAAGAATAAAAAATGGACAGAATCATCGAAAAAAAGAAATGGACTCCGAAAAAAATCGCTACAATTGTGGGAATTGCAGTTGGAGTCGCTATACTTACTACTATATTTCTTTCTACTTTTGGTAAATCCAGGTTGCGTGTGGAAGGGGAACGGATGACTATTGCCGAAGTGAAAAAAGCCGGCTTCCGCGAATTCATTCCGGTTACGGGAACCATCCAGCCAATTTCTACTATCTACCTGGATTTACAAGAGGGGGGACGTGTTGAAGAAATCTTCGTCGAAGATGGAGTCATCCTGAAGAAAGGACAAGCTATTCTCCGGCTTGGGAATACTGATCTTGAATTGAGCCTGGTAAACCAGGAAACGAGTGTCTATAACCTGCTTTCCCAAATGCAGATCGCACAAAACGGCGCTCGTCAGAACACCATATCCCGGCTCAATCAGACGGTCGATGTGGAAAGTGAAGTTGTGGAGGCCAAACGTATTTATGAAATAAATGAAAAATTACTGACAAATAATGTACTGGCACAACAAGACTTCAATGAATCTGAAAACCGTTACAAATACCTGCTGGAAAAGAAGAAACTTGTGAAAGAAATATCCGAACAGGATTCATTGGCTTCAGTGGAACAAATGAAACAAGTGGAACAGTCCTACAAAGGCGCACAGAACGGACTGGAACTGATGCGCAGAAAATTCTCCGATCTTACGGTTTGTGCTCCTGTGGATGGTCAGCTGACTTCATTGGATGCAGAAATAGGCCAAAGCAAAGGTAAAGGCGAACGAATCGGCCAAATCGACGTACTGAGTGGTTTTAAGGTTAGAGTCGACGTCGACGAACATTACATTTCACGTATTTATCCCGGCTTGGAAGGACAATACAAACAAGGAGACACGACCTATATTCTTGTCATTAAGAAAGTATATACCCAGGTAAGCAACGGACGTTTCGCTGTGGATATGATGTTCCGGGGTAAGGCTCCTGAGAGCATCAGAAGAGGGCAGTCTTTGCAGATCCGTATTGCTTTGAGCGATGAAACGGAGGCTTTATTGATTCCAAGAGGCGGATTCTACCAGCAAACAGGCGGAAACTGGATTTTCAAAGTGACTAAAAGCGGAGACAAAGCGTACCGGATCCCCATCCGGATCGGACGTCAGAATCCGGACTTTTATGAGGTTCTGGAAGGCTTGGAACCCGGAGAAAAAGTAGTAGTGAACAGTTATGAAAATTATGGAGATATTCAGGAATTGATAATTAATAATTGGCAATTGACAATTGATAATTGACAATAAAGAATAAAATAAATAACGATGAAAACAATGAAAAAGGCAATGTACATCTTATTGGTTTCTCTGTTGAGTGTTACGGCGTATGCCCAAACGGAAAAAAGAAACCTGGAATTTGAGGATTATTCCACACAACAGGAAAAAGTTATTAGCCAGGTTTTCGAAAACAAAGATTACGGCCAGCTCGTAATCTTGTTGTTGGACTGGGAACAAAAGTATAACATCTTGTCGCAAGAACAGAAAACCTTATATGCTTCCATCGCAGGCGGAGCTATTTATTATAATCTGGCATGCGCCTATTCCATGACAAAAAAGAAAGATAAAGCGATTGATTATTTCAAAAAAGCGGTTGAAGCCGGGTTCGACGAGAAAGGACATATTGAAGAGGATACAGACTTGGATAACATCCGTAAAGATAAGCGATTTATCAAAATCCTGGCAGAGATTCCGGAAAAAGAAACTTATCTCGACATCCTTCGGAAAGCGGGGAACTATGTATCAGCAGATACGACCGGATTACCGGGTTTCAACTATGAATCTGTAAGCAATTGGAGAATTCAATCGGTAAAAAAATATCTGAAACTGGACTCAATAGCCGGACAAGGGGATGAAATAGCACAGATCCTCAATTTAATGACTTGGGTACATAATACTATCAAGCACGATGGTAATCACAAGCCTGATTGCAGTGAACATGATGCGATGGATCTTTATAATTACTATAAAACGACCGGAAATGGAGTCAATTGCCGGATGTTAGCTATCATACTGAATGAATGTTATCTATCAATGGGTTTCAAATCCCGTTTCGTAACCTGTCTGCCGCTGGATGAAAACGATCAGGATTGTCATGTAATCAATTGCGTTTATTCTAAAACATTAAAGAAATGGATTTGGGTAGATCCTACTTTCAATGCTTATCTAAAAGACGAAAACGGAATGTTGCTGAGCATTGAGGAGGTTCGCTCCCGGCTCATTGAGGGCAAAACAATTATCCTGAATGAGGATGCGAACTGGAATAACAAGAATAAACAAACGAAGAAAAATTACATCGACAACTACATGGCTAAAAATCTTTACCGGATACAATGCCCTACAAACAGTTATTTCAATGTTGAAAGTCCTTACAGAAATGCAAATATAACCTATATATCATTGGCTCCTGAAGAATTTGAGGGGTACGGTCAATTTGAAGGGTTCAATAAATCGGGAAGAAGCAATGGCGAAATTATCACCCATGATCCGGCTTATTTCTGGCAAATACCTGTGGAAAATTAAAAAAAATGAAAGTAATGAAGAAGATAATTAGCATATTGATTTTCAGCTTCATGGCAAACTGTATTTATAGCCAGGGAGATGCTAAAAAGCCTCTTTCCGATGCAGAAAAAATTGTTGGATTATCCCAATGCTGGTCGGAAGCGAAATATAATTACGTGTACTTTGATAAACTAACTCTTGATTGGGACAGTCTGTATAAAGAAACGATTCCTGTTGTATTGGCGACAAAAAATGATTTCGATTATTTCCGTGAATTACAACGATTTATTGCATTATTAAAAGATGGACACAGTGGCGTTAGCTGGCCAAGTGAATTATGGAGTAATTGGGCTACAATTCCCGTTTCAACCAAGTTAATAGACGGTAAAGTTATTGTTAACGGAGTATTCAATGATACTTTGAAACAAGCGGGAATAAAAAAAGGAATCGAACTCATCAAAATCAAAGGAATAGATGTACATGAATATGTATCAATTTACATCAAACCTTATATTCATTCTTCGACAGAACAATGGCTGAATCTGAAAGCGTATGGACGGGAGTGTACAAGAGGTAAAAAATCAGAGTCTGTTAATCTGACATTCAAAGACAATAAAGGCAAAATCTTCGAATACACGATCAGTTATTCCATGTCTGAAGAAGAAAATCAAAAAAACAACTCTTTGTTTGATTTCAAGGTGATCGAAAATAACATTGGTTTATTGAAAGTCAGCGCTTTCTGGGGAGATAAATATGTTCAACAATTTGACTCGGTTTACAATTTAATCAAAGATATAGACGGGTTGATCATCGATATACGTGGAAATGGCGGAGGAAATTCCAATTATTCGGCTTATATCCTATCTCACCTTACAAACAAGAGTTTCACAATGTCGGATTGGAGTAGTCCAATGTATATTCCGGCGCATGCATCCTGGAACTATCCTAAAGAATGGTATACTCAAAAATCATATCGTATGAATCCGGTAAAGAACAAAACAATATTTGAAAAACCTGTAGTCTTATTGATTAATGAAAGTACTTTTTCTGCGGCAGAAGATTTTTGTGTTGGTTTCCGGAATATGAAAAGAGGCCTTATTGTCGGTAGTCCGACAGGTGGAAGTACCGGTAATCCTATTCCTATTGAACTTCCCGGAGATGGATGGTTACAAATATGTACAAAAAAAGACACTTATCCCGACGGAACAGAATTTGTCGGAATCGGAATCTTACCCGATATTGAAGTAAAAGAAACTGTTTCAAGTTATTTATCAATAGGACCTGATTCTGACCGGTCACTGACAAAAGAAAAGGCCATTGAGATATTAAAGCAAAATATTCAGAAAAAATAAAATAATAATATCATGATTAAAATTACAGATCTCGAAAAAATCTATCGTACTGAAGAAGTGGAAACTGTGGCGCTGAATAAAATGTGCATGGAAGTGAAAGAACATGAATTCGTTGCAATAATGGGGCCTTCGGGTTGTGGAAAATCCACGTTGCTTAATATTTTAGGTATGCTGGACGACCCGACCTCAGGAAGTTTCGTCTTCAATGGCGCCGAAGTATCAAAATACAACGAAAACAAGCGTAGCGACTTGCGTAAGGCCAATATAGGCTTTGTATTCCAGAGTTTCAACCTGATTGATGAACTGACCGTGTTTGAAAATGTGGAACTTCCTCTGGTTTACAACAACATCAAACCTGCAGAACGCAAAGTAATGGTTGAAGCCGCCCTGGAAGGCGTACAAATGATGCACCGCCGGAATCACTTCCCATCTCAACTTTCAGGGGGACAACAACAGCGTGTTGCCGTAGCCCGTGCTGTGGTTAACAATCCTAAATTAATCCTGGCCGACGAGCCGACCGGTAATCTGGATAGTAAAAACGGTGTGGAAGTAATGCAATTGTTAACTTCATTGAACGAAAAAGGGACTACCATCATCATGGTTACACACAGTGAACATGACTCCAGGTATGCTCACCGGATCATTCACATGCTGGACGGAAAAACAGTTACGGAAAACTTTTTGAAAGAACTGGTCTACGCAGCACAGTAAAAAAAGACCGTATGAATATCAAACAATTATTCCGCACCTTATTCAAGAACAAGACATTCAGTATTCTGAATATAGTAGGATTATCCATTGGAGTAGCTGTGGTACTATTGATCTGTCTGATGGTTTATAATGAACGCTCATTCGACAAATCATTCAAACAGGCAGATCATATTTATCGGATGAACTCCTATCTGACTGCTTATATGCCGGGAGAAACTTTTTGTTCGACATCGAATAAGACCGGTCCTGTAATGCAGGAGGCGATTCCGGAAATTCTGACTACTGTCAGAACCTATCCGGTCAACTCAACGATACGGATCAACGATAATCCCTTGGTATTGAAAACAATGTGGGCCGACGAAGATTTCTTCCGTCTATTTGATACTCCTTTTATTCAGGGAAGTCCGGAAGCAGTAATGAAACAGCCTAATGCCATTGCTATTTCAGAACAAATGGCAAAAAAACTATTCGGAAACGAAAACCCGCTGGGACAATCTTTTCTCATAGATGATGAGCATCCTATGGAAGTAAAAGCTGTTTATAGAGATTACCCCAAAAATAGCTCATTTTATGAATATCAGGTAATAGCGCCTTTCAACCATAGTTTTCCTTCCTGGTTCAGCAAAGAAATCTATTGGGGAAATATTGATTTTGAAACATTTTGTTTGTTGTCGGATAAAGCCGACCTGGACTTAGTTTCTAAAAAAATAGAAGAAACTATAAAGAAAGAGAATGAAGAAGGTTTTTATATTCCCAAATTACAAAACCTGAAAGATATTCATTTATATTCATCAAAATACCAACATTCTTATACATCGTTCCAAAGTGATATAGGTAAAGTAAAGATGCTCACATTATTGGCAATAATTATCTTGTTGGTAGCCTGTATCAACTACATGAATTTGAGCACTGCCCGTGCACAAAAACGCGCCAAAGAAATCGGGATAAACAAGACTCTGGGGGCTAAACGCAGCAACCTGATCTGCAAACTCACTTTTGAAACCGGGATTATTACATGTATCTCATTTATATTAGCAATAGTTATGGCGTTCCTGCTGTTACCGGTATTTAATGATCTATTGAATGAAGAACTATCTTTCTCATTAACATTCAATCCTGTATTTTTACTCGGAATTCTTCTGATCTGGATAATTACAACATTACTTGCAGCTTCTTACCCGGCATTATACCTCTCCGGTTTTCCCCCTCTTCTGGCAATCCGATCGGCAAATATAAGCAGAGGCTCTGTTCATGCTCTTGTAAGAAAAGCATTGACTGTCGGGCAGTTTGCTGTAGCAATCGTATTAATTGCATGGGTATTCGTGATCCAGTCCCAGATTCGCTATGCAAACAATAAAGACATAGGATATAACCCGCATAACCTGGTCGGCATCTATGTTCCCAGTAATCTGTCAGAAACTCTTGCCAATGAATATAAAGCCCTGAGCTCGGTAGAAATGGTTGCTCGTGAAAGCGCTCTCCTGTTTAAGGGAAACGGTAACGTATTGACAAAAAATCACGAAGACAAAACAGGTCTTAGCCTTTGGAGCATAAAAGTAGATAAGGAATTTATCCCAACCATGCAGTTGAAGTTAATTGCGGGGGAAAATTTACCTCAAAGACTTCCAGGAGATACCATTACACAGATCGTACTGAACCGTAAAGCTGTAGAATATCTGGAAACAACTCCGGAGGAAATTATCGGAAAAGAAGTGATGGCTCAGATCGGAGAAGGAAAAACAATAGTTTGCGGTGTTGTGGAAAATTTCAATTTTGAGCCGATATACAAACCTGTTACCGGATTTTGTATGCATAATGGTAAAAATCGCGCATATTATGTTACCATGATACGGGTAAAAGACGGTACTTTATCTGAACAAATGAAAACTTTTGAACAGATTTATAAAAAACACGTACCCAATGACATATTTATGGCTGAATTTCCGGATGTACTATGGGAAAAAGCCTATGAATCCGAACATCGCACCAACACAGTAGTTACTTATTTTTCGATTCTGGCCATTTTCATTGCCTGCATGGGTGTATTCGGACTTACAGCATTTATGGCAGAACAACGGACAAAAGAAATAGGTATCCGAAAAGTCATGGGAGCTAACGTACGGGATATCGTCAGTCTGTTTACCAACGATTACCTTAAGTTACTAATAATTTCATTAGTGCTTGCTCTTCCGGTTGCCTGGTGGCTTGGGAATAATTACCTGAGTGATTTTGCCTATCGCATTTCCCTCTCCTGGTGGATGTTTATCGTGGCAGCCATGATCACTGTACTTGTTACAATCCTCACTGTCTGCCTGCAAGCAGTAAAAGCAGCAACAGCAAACCCTGTAAAATCAATAAAAACAGAATAAAAAAACATGAACATCAAACAATCTTTTCGGATTATTTTCCGAAACAAAACATACAGTATATTGAATATCCTCGGCTTAACAGTAGGAATAACTTCTGCTGCGTTGATATTTCTCTGGGTTGAATATAAGATGAGTTTCAACCGGGCTATACCCAATGTCGAAAACATTTATATGATCGGACAAAATCAACGCTATGGAGATGAAATCAACACATTCTTTGTCGCCAGTAGCCCAATGTCCAGGACTCTCAATGAAAGTTTTCCCGAGATCAAATGCAATACCCGTTCCGGTGGAGAAGGTTCTCAGACTTTTATTCTGGAAAAAGAAAACAAAAGCTTCACCGAATATGGAAGATACATGGATGCTACGACATTCGATATGATTGGAATGAAATTTATAAGAGGCGACGCTCGGACGGCTTTTAATCCGGCATTTCCAATTGTTATCAGTGAGAAGATGTCGGAAAAAATATTCGGGAAAGACGATCCGGTAGGAAAAACGCTGCGGGTAGAAGATCGTTTATACGAAGTGACCGGCATATTTGAAGATTTACCCGGAAACACCTCTTTCCAATTTGAATGGCTGATCCCTTTCCGTATTCTTGAAAATGATTGTATAGAAAGAGGTTGGATTTCTGTTGACCACTGGGGGAGTAACTGGCATTCCTGCTACGTAGAAGTACAATCTTCGACCGACATCCAGGCTATTAATCAAAAATTAAAAGGGCTTATCTCTGAAAAAACAGATGGCAAAAATGATACGGAATTGTTTATCTATCCCATCACCAAAATGTCATTGTATTGGGAATTTAAAGATGGGAAAGCAACAGGAGGCGGTTACATCCGCACTGTTCGCTTATTTTTCATCATTGGCCTGGTCATCGTATTCATTGCCTGCATCAATTTCATGAATCTTTCTACCGCCCGTTCTCAAAAACGAGCGCTGGAAGTCGGGGTGAGAAAAACCTTTGGAGCCAAACGAACGAAATTAGTCCATCTCTTTCTGAACGAATCGGGAATAATGACGGTTCTGTCTTTAGTCCTGGCTGTGGGATTGATCTATTTTTGTCTGCCTTCATTCAACCAATTGGTATCCCTGAAACTTAGTCTGGATTTTACCAATCCGGTTCATGTTTGCGGTCTATTAGGCGTAGCGCTTATTTGTACGTTCCTGGCGGGTGCTTACCCTGCTTTTTATCTGTCGTCCTTTTCTCCTATGAATACACTGAAAAAGCAAAAAATAAGTACCGGAAGCGCCGCCTGGGTAAGAAAAGGATTGGTTATATTTCAATTTGCCGTTGCTTTCATCCTGATTTGCACCACTACGGTGATCTATCAGCAAATCCAATATGCCCAGAAACGGGATATGGGAATTAAGAAAGAAAACCTGGTCACATTCGGTGTAACACCGGGATTTATTAACAACTACGATGCCATTCAAAATGAGTTACGGGGAACCGGTTTCGCAGAAAGCGCAGCATTGAGCAGCCAGACATTGCTTCAGATATGGAGCAATGGAGGAAGTTACAAGTGGGCAGGTAAAAACCTGAATACCAATCCGCTGATATCCATCGTTCAAGCAAGCCCGAATTTGATTCATGCAGCCGGATTGAATCTCGTAAGCGGAAGCGACTTTTTACCTCAGGACAGCATGGGCAGCATGCGTATCATTATCAACCAAACCTTGGCCGATATGATGGGAGAAGAAGGACGTATCGGCGGTAAAATCGGACAAAGCGACGATCCCACACAACATCATGAGATCAAGGGAATTGTTGAAGATTTCGTTTTCAATGATGCATATCGCGGGAAATCCGATCCGGTGATTTTTTTCCCGACTTATTCTTCCGCCAACTTTCTTTTTGTCCGCCTAAAACCGGATGTTAATCAGATAGAAGCCTTGGCAAAAATTAAATCCGTACTCCAACAGTTCAGTCCCGACAAATCGTTTGAGCCGACTTTCATGGATGATCGTTTCAACCGGATGTTCTCAGGAGATAGGCTCGAAGGGAAATTAGCCGCTTTGTTTGCCGGCTTAGCCATTTTTATTTCCTGCCTGGGACTATTCGGATTGAGCGCGTTCTCGGCCGAGCAACGAACCAAAGAAATAGGTATCCGCAAAGTATTGGGCGCAAGTATAAAAGACATCCTGGTGCTGCTGGGAAAAGGATATATGGTGTTGATCATCGTCGCTCTTGCCATCGGCATCCCCGTTGCATGGTATATTGCCGGTAACTATTTACGGGATTATTCTTACAAAATATCGTTGAGTTGGGCGCTTTTCACGGGAGTTGCTTTATTAGTCGTACTCATTGCAATTCTGACGGTCAGTTTCCAGTCACTGAAAGCGGCAGTTAACAACCCCGTGAAATCAATAAAAACCGAATAATTGAATGATTGATATGATTGAAAACTACAAGCCGGTAGCGCTTGCCAATATAATAAACTTATGAACACACTATTAGAAACAAAACACCTCACAAAGTGGGTCAACAGCGGAAGCGGACGCATATTCCTGCTGCGCGACATCAATCTGACCATCGGACAGGGGGAGTTCATATCAATTATGGGCCCTTCCGGTTCGGGCAAAAGTACGCTGTTAAACATTCTGGGGATGCTCGATGAATTTAACGAAGGAGAGTACAATTTTTTCGGACGGGAGGTTCACAGCATGAAAGAAAAACACCGCTCGGAACTCCACAAGGAAAACATCGGGTTTATTTTTCAGGCTTATCACCTGATTGACGAACTGACAGTGCAGGAAAACATCGAAACGCCGTTGATGTACCACAATATGAAATCTTCCGAACGCAAAGCCACGGTAGCAGACATGCTCGACCGGTTCAATATAGTAGGGAAAAAAGATCTTTTCCCCGCACAACTTTCCGGAGGACAGCAACAATTAGTCGGGATTGCCCGCGCCTTAGTCGTCAAGCCGAAATTATTACTGGCCGACGAACCGACGGGAAATCTCAATTCCAAACAGGGAGAAGAAATTATGGAAATATTTTCAAAATTAAACAGGGAAGAAGGAGTAACAATCATACAGGTTACTCATTCGGAGAAAAATGCAGCTTATGGAAACCGGATCATTCATCTATTGGATGGAATGACACAAAATTATTGAATTATGTTTTACAATCTTAAAATAGCAATTAGAAACCTGCGGAGTAACGGTTTGTATTCGATTATTAATATTATCGGATTGGCCGTAAGTGTAACTGTGTGCATCCTGATTGCATTATGGGTCAAGGATGAATTGAGTTTCGATAAATTTCATGAAAACGAGAAGAATATTTACCTCGTTGGCACAAAACAAACGGATGATATCTATTGGGCGACAACTCCAGCTCCCATGTCTATTTTTGCAAAAGCAGAAATGCCTGAGATAAAAGACTATTGCCGTATCGCCTGGTATGATAACAGCTATGTGGAGTATAACAATAAAAAGTTTTACGGCAATGACTTCGGCGCTGTAGACAGCTCTTTCTTCAGGATATTTGATTTTCAATTGTTGGAAGGAAATATTCAGGAACTGTTTAAAGATGCACAGTCTATCATTATTTCCGAAACCAAAGCTAAAGCCATCTTTGGAGAAGAAGATCCGATGGGTAAATTGATCCGCCTGAGCAATGATATTTCGTTCCAGGTGACCGGAATCATGAAAGATATGCCCAAAAATTCAAGCATACGGTACGATATGCTTGTCCCCTTTGAAGTTCTGAACAAAACGTATGGAGGAAACGGTTTCTGGAAACGGATCGATGACGATTGGGGGAATTATTCCTATCGTACCTGCCTGCTGCTTCAACCAAACGCTGATCACCAATCTGTAAGCTCCAAGTTAGGTGAAATGGTTACCCGTTTACGTCAGGAACAAGGTTCGGGTATGAGAATGACGTTTAGATTCTCGCTTCAGCCTTTAGCGAAGTTGCATCTTTATTCTCTCGACGGGAAACCGGCCGGTTTGGAAAAAGTGT
This sequence comes from Dysgonamonadaceae bacterium, assembly GCA_031267385.1. Lineage (GTDB taxonomy): Bacteria > Bacteroidota > Bacteroidia > Bacteroidales > Azobacteroidaceae > BNXB01. Next base: position 11,617 of record JAIRZF010000093.1, read on the forward strand.
ATTTGTTTTCCATAATAGCGGTATTGATAATACTGATTGCCTGTATCAATTATGTAAATTTAGTCACTGCCCGTTCCAGTAAACGGGGGAAAGAGATTGCAATCCGCAAAATATCAGGAGCCAAACTTCCCGGGTTATTCCGTCAGTTAATGGAAGAAACAGCATTATTGCTGTTTGCTTCCCTTGCGATCACCATTGCATTGGTCTATCTCCTGTTGCCTTTTTACAATGAATTATCAGGAAAAGAAATGTCGTTCAACATCTTCGATCCGTCTTCTTTGCTTATTTTCGGGGCGACAACTTTGTGTGTATTGTGCCTGACCGGAATATATCCGGCTATTCTTCTCGGATCGTTCAAGCCGATGGAAGCATTCGGACGTAGCTCAACCGGGAAAAATAAACATATTTATTTCAGGAAAGCGCTGGTTGTCCTCCAATTTACATGTTCCATCATTCTTATCCTGGGAACTATCGTTATCGGAAAACAATTGGATTATCTTCAAAAGAAAAACCTGGGATATAGTAAGGAAAACATCATTACCGTACCGCAAATGAAAATGCAGGGACATTATGATGCCGTTCGTGATGAATTGTTGAAGAATAAGAATGTAAGTGGCGTTTCCGTTTTCAGTTTTGATAATATGACGGTAGGGAGTAGCCGGATGGGAGTTTCGTGGCCGGGAAAAGATGAGAACAACGATCTTGTATTTCATTGTGCATGGTCAAGGTTTGAAATGCCGGAACTGATGAACATCCCCATTGTCGAAGGGAAATTACCACCCGGCACACCCGGAGAAAACTACGTCATGTTGAATGAAGAAGCTGTGAAACAAATGAAGCTGGAGAATCCGGTCGGAGCGAAAATCAGCTTGAATTCGGATAATAACTATGTAGAAGTAACCGGTATCCTTAAAGATTTCAATTTTGCAAAGCTCAATGAAAACATCAAACCGTTGATCATCAGCTTTACCGACAATTCCTGGGGATATCTGTATGTTAAAACAACCGGAGAGGGTACTCAAAGCGTCATTGCTTCTCTCGAAAAATTGTGGAAGCAATACAATCCGGACTACGAATTTAATTATAATTTCATGGATGATTTCTTTGAAAAGACGTATAGAACGGATATTCAAACGGAAAGGTTGCTATCTGTATTTTCCATTGTTGCGATCTTCATTTCCTGTTTAGGCCTGTTTGGCCTGGTTACTTATACCGCCGAAACAAAAACCAAAGAAATAGGGATCCGCAAAGTGCTGGGCGCAAGCGTAAGCAATATCGTCAACATGCTTTCCAAAGAATTCCTGATATTGGTGGGTATTGCCATGCTGATAGCCTTTCCGTTGGCGTACTTCTGGCTCGACAAAATGCTTCAGGATTATGCTTATCGCATATCCATCACCTGGCCGGTATTTGCGTTGGCGGGAATGATTACCCTGGCACTAACATTATTAACCGTCAGCTGGCAGGCCATCAAAGCGGCGACAGCCAACCCGGTGAAATCAATAAAAACAGAATAACAGGATTTAGTCGCAGTACGGAGCGTATTGCAAACAGAATCATTGATTCTAGTCGCAGTACGGAGCATATTGTGAACAGAATCATTGATTCTGGTACAGTTAAGGTATATTTCTGAAAAATTTTCACAATATATATTATTTGTGTATTAATTTGCGAGAACAGAGGTAAGAATAATTATGAATTATGAATTATAAATTATATTGCCGGTAGGGTGGGCTGTCAAAAATGTGACATTCATCATCGGCGCCAATAACAATAATTCCGGGAAGCTTCGGTTATAATCTCTCGCTCCGGCCTGCGTCCAGACGGAGGAAAATGAAGAGCAACATTGTGAATGAGAGCAGTGAAGATCCGCCATAACTGAAAAAGGGGAGGGGAATACCAATTACGGGAGTTATGCCGATCACCATACCTATATTAATAGCTACGTGAAAGAAAATGATGGATGCAACACTATATCCGTATATGCGGTTGAATCCGTAACGCTGTCGTTCAGCCAGAAAGATCAGGCGAATAGTGAGAGTCAGAAATAGCCCGAGTACAATAGCTGAACCCACAAAGCCTTTTTCTTCTCCAACCGTACAAAAAATGAAATCGGTATCCTGTTCCGGTACATATTTCAGTTTGGTTTGAGTCCCATTTAGATAACCTTTACCCCAGAATCCCCCGGATCCGATTGCAATTTTAGATTGATTTACATTGTATCCGGCGCCTCCCGGATCGTTCGTCACGCCAAGAGAGACCTGTATCCGTGATTGGTGATGAGGTTCCAGTACATGATTAAAAACATAATCCACAGAGAATAAGAAAATGATGGAGAGTAACAGGAACACAGCGATTAACAGGTAATCCCGCAGCCAATATTTAACGGCAAGCGAGATCACATATATGAATACAATGCCGGAAATAGCAAGAAGGGCGTAATTTAAATTATAGGGAAAGAACAGATACGCGATACCGGCAATTATCAACAGGGCTGGTATTCCCAGTAATGTGTATTTTTCGACGTTCTTATCCTTTTTTACCCTGTATATCAATCCGGATGTAATGGTGAGTATCAGTAATAAAACGATCATTTCTCCGACGACGGTGTCTCCAATGGCGCTGTCTGCAAATTTAATACTCAGTATGAAAAAAAGTGTGGCGCAAAAACCGGCCAGAAGGAATCCACCGGGCATTCCCTCCCGGTACAGTACGATGAAAAAAGCGAGGAAGACCAGGGCTGATCCTGTTTCGTGCTGCATCAGGATAAAGAGCATCGGAACCGTGATCAATGCTAAAACTATTGCAAAGCTTTTTAATTCCATCAATTTGAATTTGTATTGATTCATGAACTTTGCTAATGCCAGGGCTGTGGCAAACTTTGCGAATTCTGCAGGTTGGACATTCACCGGCCCCAAAACCAGCCAGGATCGGGACCCTTTTATTTCCGGAGCAAGAAATATGGTGACAATTAATAGAATGATAATAAATCCATAGATCCAGTAAGCAAAAACGTCGTACCAGTCATTTTCTACCATGACTATACCGAATCCGACGATGACAGATATCATCATCCATAACAACTGGTTTCCGGCTCTACCTGATAAATTAAATATTTCGACGCGGTCGAAATCATAACCGGCGCCATAAATGCTCAACCATCCTGCAATGATCAGGATGAAAAACAGGCCGATTGTCCACCAGTCAATCGTCTTCCATATGTTGATCCTCCTGTACGGCATCTCTTTTTCCGGATGTTAAATTATTTAATACACTCCATTCAAATCCTTTACTTTGGCTTGAGATTTCTCCCCGCACGTATTTCTCTATCATTAATCTGCCGATAGGTACCGCAAAACTGGAACCCCACCCGCCGTTTTCGACATATACGGCGATAGCAACTTGTGGATTCTCTTTTGGCGCAAATCCCATGAATACGGAATGGTCTTTGCCTGAATTTTGAGCCGTACCTGTTTTCCCGCAGATCTCTATGTCGGGTATCCATGCTTTCCAGCAGGTGCCACCAGTTACAGCAGAACGGAGGGCTTCTATTATCGGGTTGTAGTGAATATGATCTATACCGGAATGACGTTTTTGTGTGTAGAGAGCATCCAGTTCGCCGTCACGTATTTTTTTTACGACGTGCGGAGTATAAAAATAACCTCTGTTCGCAATCTGAGCCGCAAAATTACATATTTGCATTGGGGTGCTTTCGGTTTCTCCCTGGCCGATTGCAATGGAAATAACCGTAAATGCATTCCATCTGTTTTTATATTTTTTGTTGTAGTATTGGGAATTAGGCATGTAACCGCCTCTTTCTCCGGGCAGGTCTACGCCCAGTTTACGTCCAAAGCCCAAGTCTTTCATGCGTCCCTGCCAAAGATCAAGGGCATTTCTGCTGTCCCCGTATTTACTGCGATTTTCCAACATCGCTTTTAATCCCCAGCAAAAATAGGAATTACAGGATGTTTGGATAGCAGGACCTAAAGTGATGGGGGAGTAGTGGCTGTGGCAATTAAGACGTCTGTTGCCTGCAAGAAATCCGTGGTGACAAGTGTATGCGGTTTGAGTGGTGATAATATTTTCCTGCAAGAAGACCAGTCCCTGGGCGACTTTAAAGGTGGATCCCGGAGGATATGTGCCACTTAAAGCCCTGTTGAACAATGGTTTTGTCGGATCGTTCAGTAATTGCATATAATTGTTCCCGAATTGGCGGCCGACAAACAATGAGGGATCGTAGTCCGGTTTGACAACCATGCACAATATTTCTCCTGTCGAAGGTTCTATCATGACAATGGTTCCCATTTTGTTTTGCATCAATTCTTCTCCATATTTCTGCAATTCGATATCAATGGATAAGGTCAGGTCTTTTCCCGAGACGGGGTTTTTATCATAAGCCCCATCTTCGTATTTCCCTTTAATTCGTCCACGGGAATCCCTCAACAGCATCTCCATCCCTTTTTCTCCTCGCAGTATTGATTCGTATGACCGTTCAACTCCATTCTTCCCGATGTAATCTCCCTGGGCGTAATAATTGTCATCAAGTATATTCTGCCGGTCTGCCTTGGCAATGTATCCGAGTAAATGAGCTGCGTGAGGATAATTATATTTCCTGACGGGTTGGTTTTGTATGTAGAATCCCGGAAATTTATATAAAAATTCCTGTAAAATTCCAAATTCTTTTTCTCCAAGTTGTGTCAGTATGGTTTGTGGTAAATACGGAGAATATCCCGGATTTATTTTGCGGTTTTTTATATCTTCCAGTCGTTTTATCAGGTATTCTTTGGATGTGTTTAAAATAGTACAGAATTCCAGGGTGTCAAAGGGCTGAACTTCTTTCATCACCACTGTCAGGTCATAAGCCGGTTGATTGAACACCAGCAATTCCCCGTTTCTATCGTAAAGCATTCCCCGTGAAGGGGTGAGCGTCCTTTTCAGGAAAGCATTGTTGTCTGCCATGATTTTATAATCATCCCTGATCACCTGAATATAAAACAGTTGGGCAAGATAGATAAACACGATCAGGCAGATACTGCCGATAATGATGTATTTCCTTGAATCCGGATTGTATTTTTGCATACTCATTTCTTGAAAATATCTGAATTAATACTTTCAAATGCAAGAATTACAATCATTGAGAGGAAGAAACTTCCTGCAATTCTCAGGAATAAGCCGACCGGATCGAATAGAGATAAAGATTCTACAAAAAAGTAAACCATGTGATGCAGGAGCACAATGGATCCGGCATATTTGAAATAAGAAGCGAATCCCAGGGATTTGACGGACGGGATATATTCATTAGGCATATCTCTTGGAACGAATAAATTCAGCGAATAGATTCTCGAAAAACCGGCTATTGTGGCTGCTATGGCATACATTCCCAACGTATAGGAGAAAGCGTCAATAAAAAGTCCCAATACGAATGATAAAAACATGACCGGATTACGGTTCATCGAAGACGGCAGGCACAAGATAAAGTATAGATAAACCAATGGAGTCGCCATCCCAAACAGATGTATCCGGTTGAACACCCATACCTGGAGAAGTATGAGAAAGAAGAATAACACTATTTTACCCACCCACTTAATTGACATTTCCGTTTCTTTTTTCCAGATTTAACTGTTCGTCCCTGTAATTGTTTTTGACGATCAATACATGGTTGATGTCTCCAAGATTTATGAATAGTTTTATTTTTACAGAATTGAAATTGTCGTTTTTTTCTTTCTTGCTACTTTCCACTGTCCCAATTGCTATCCCTTCCGGAAAAATGGCCGAGTAGCCGCTTGTGACTACCGTATCGCCCGGATTTGCTTCTACATGCCTTGGTAATTCTTCAAGAATTGCATAACGGATATCCTGATGGTCCCATACCAGAGGGCCGGAATAGGCGCTGTTTTTTATTTTACAGCTAAGTTTGAATTTGGGGTTTAATACCGGAATGACCGTGGAGAAATTAGCATTGGCAGACAATACAATGCCGACTACTCCATAGGATGAGGTGCCTAAAACGCCCATGTCAGCCTTTACGCCATGCCTACTCCCTTTATTCAGGGTGATGAAATTCTCGACACCGGTAATATTCTTGTTGATTATCCTGGCCGGAATAAAATCATAGGGCAAACCGACGGAATCGGGCAAGAACAAAGTAGAGTCGTTTCTCAGTTCAACTTCTTTTAATTGGGATTCGATGAATTGTACCCTCGATTCCAGAGTGGCAATGTATCGCATCAACTCTTCGTTCGTAGACCTGAGTCCGACATAAGATGATATATTGTTTGTAATGGCATAAATTTTACCCACAATTTCATTTTCGAGCGACAGGTATTTACTGCGCTGATACTCGTTATTGTTGACTATTAATAATGTCGAGATAAATATCAAGAATAAAAAAAATAACCAGTGTATATTCTTGACAATGAAATTGATCAGATTACGCACTACACCGTTATCTTATTAAGAAGTTAAATTTATTGATGTTTTTCAATGCAACTCCGGTGCCTTTTGCAACGGCATGTAGCGGGTCTTCAGCGATGTGGAACGGAATATTGATTTTATCCGTCAAACGTTGATCCAGTCCTTTTAACAGGGCGCCGCCTCCTGCAAGGTAGATGCCGTTTCTTACAATATCGGCATACAGTTCGGGAGGCGTTTGTTCCAGGGCGCTAAGAATAGCTGTTTCAATTTTTGAAACCGATTTATCCAGGCAGTGAGCAATTTCCTGATAAGAAACGGGTATTTCCATAGGAAGTGCAGTCATCCTGTTCGGGCCGTAAACAACGTAATCTTCGGGCGGGTTCGGCAGATTTACCATTGCGGAACCTACGTTGATCTTGATCAGTTCTGCCGTCCTTTCTCCGACTTTCATGTTGTGTTGACGGCTCATGTAGTCGATAATGTCAGCTGTAAGGTCATCTCCTGCGATACGGATGGATTTGTTGGAAACAATACCTCCCAGGGAAATCACCGCAATTTCGGTAGTACCACCACCTATATCGACGATCATATTTCCTTCGGGCGCTTCTACATCCAATCCTATTCCGACTGCAGCAGCCATGGGTTCATAGATCATATAGACGTCGCGTCCCCCTGCATGTTCTGCAGAGTCGCGCACAGCTCTGAGTTCCACTTCCGTACTCCCCGAAGGAATACAAATCACTATTCTGAGGGAAGGCGCGAACAAGCGGTTTTTGTTGTTGATCATCTTGATCATCCCGCGAATCATCTGTTCTGCAGCATAGAAGTCGGCAATAACCCCGTCTCGCAACGGACGTATTGTCTTTATGTTTTCATGTGTTTTTCCGTGCATTTGCCTGGCTTTTTCTCCGATAGCCAGCAATTTGTCTGTCCTGCGGTCTAAAGCGACTACGGAAGGTTCATCGACTACGATCTTTCCGTTTGAAATGATGATCGTATTTGCAGTTCCGAGGTCGATAGCTATTTCTTGTGTAAAAGAAAATAATCCCATATTAATTAATGTTTGAAGTGTCTGACACCTGTCATCACCATTGCGATGTTGTGTTGATTACAATATTCAATTGAGAGTTCATCCTTTTTAGAACCTCCCGGTTGGATAATTGCCGTAATACCTGCATTTCCTGCTATTTCCACACAGTCCGGAAACGGGAAAAACGCATCGGACGCCATGACAGCTCCGTTCAGGTCGAATCCGAAAGAATTCGCTTTTTCGATAGCTTGTTTCAATGCATCCACGCGTGAAGTTTGTCCAACCCCACCGGCGCACAACTGTTTGTTCTTTGCCAGTATAATTGCGTTCGATTTGGTGTTTTTTACCAATTTATTAGCAAACAGCAAGTCTTCAATTTCTGGAGACGAAGGTTTTTTGTTTGTTACTGATTTCAGATCTGATCCTGTTTGAATACTCAAATCCTTATCCTGGGCGAGCACTCCATTAAGCAAAGATCTGAATTGGATCGGATTTTGTGTGCCGGCTTTCCGGATCAGGATGATCCTGTTCTTTTTTTGCATCAAAATTCCCAGCGCTTCCGTATCGTAGTCGGGAGCAATGATTATTTCAAAAAAGATTTCATTGATTTTTTCGGCAACAGCTTTGTCGATTACCTCATTGGTGATCAGGACGCCACCGAAAGCAGAAACCGGATCACCCGCAAGTGCATCGTTCCACGCTTCCAGCACCGTTGGCCGGGATGCAATACCGCAAGCATTGTTGTGCTTCAATATCGCAAAAGTGGTCTCGTCAAATTCGGAAATAAGAGTGACGGCAGCATCTATATCCAATAAATTGTTGTAGGATATTTCCTTCCCTTGCAATTGTTCAAACATCGCTTCAAAGTCACCGTAAAAAATACCTTTTTGATGAGGATTTTCCCCGTAGCGTAAAGCTTTAGGATTATCTGCGGCACAACGGAACACCGATCCTTCATTGCCGTCGAAATAGTTGAAAATAGCGGAATCATAGCCTGAAGAAATTGCAAATGCCTCTTTTGCAAACCATTTGCGTTCTTCCAGGGTACTTTGAGCGCCGTTTTCATGGAGTAAGTCGCACAATGGAGCATATTGATCTTTACTCGCGACAATCAATACATCCTTGAAGTTTTTTGCGGCAGCCCGTATCAAAGAGATACCGCCGATGTCAATTTTTTCTATGATAGCTTGTTCGTCAGCTCCGGATGCAACGGTTTCCCTGAAAGGATAAAGGTCTACTATTACCAGGTCGATCTCCGGTATTTCGTATTCCGTGATCTGTTTTGCATCCGACTCGTTATCACGACGGGAAAGTATACCTCCGAAAACTTTTGGATGCAGGGTTTTGACCCTCCCTCCCAAGATGGACGGGTAACCGGTCAAACGTTCGACCGCATGACAGGGGTATCCCAAAGATCCGATAAATTCCTGTGTCCCTCCCGTGGAAATGAAAGAAACGCCATTTCGATGTAATTCGGTCAGGATCTCATTTAAACCGTCTTTGTGATATACCGAGACAAGTGCATTTTTTATTTTTTTCTGTACAGACATTGATGTTTGTTTAATATTTCGCAAAATTAAGCATTTTGTTTGAATTATACCAATTTAGATAACGCTACTTTGACTCTTCTCATGGCTTCTGTCAGATTTTCATCGGATGTTGCATACGAAAAGCGAATACATCCGGGGGCTCCGAAAGCGGCTCCTCCAACACAGGCGACATGTCCTTCTTCGAGTAAATACATTGCAAGGCCGGCAGAGTCCTCTATTTTTTTACCGTTAAAAGATTTTCCCAGGTAAAAACTGCAATCCGGGAATAAATAGAAAGCGCCTTCCGGTTTGTTTACTCTAAATCCGGGGATTTCCTTTCCCAGTTGCACCATCAGGTCGCGGCGGCGTTCAAAAGCTTTACGCATGGTTTCTACGCAGTCCTGAGTCCCGGTATAGGCAACTTCCGATGCTTTTTGTGCAACAGAATTCGGCCCGGAAGTATATTGACCCTGTAATTTGTTACAGGCGGAAGCAATCCATTGTGGAGCTGCTATCCATCCGATACGCCAGCCTGTCATTGCATATGCTTTTGATACCCCGTTGATTATAACGACACGGTCGCGTATGTTTTCGAACCGGGCTATACTTTCATGTTTTCCTGCGTAATTGATGTGTTCGTATATCTCGTCGGAGATAATGACGATTTTCGCATGTTTTGCCAACACATCCGCTAAGGCTTTTAATTCTTCACGGGTATAAACGCTTCCGGTTGGGTTGGAAGGTGAACAGAGGATAATCGCTTTTGTTTTAGGAGTAATCGCCGCTTCCAATTGGGCTGCCGTAATTTTGAAGTTTTGATCGATACCGGCTGGAACGACAACATTGGTTCCTTCCGCCAGTTTTACCATTTCCACGTAACTCACCCAGTATGGCGCCGGAATGATTACTTCATCACCGGGTCCCACAACTGATAAGATCACGTTACAAACCGCCTGTTTAGCTCCATTTGAACAAACAATCTGTTCCGGTTTATATTCCAGATCATTCTCTTTTTTCAGTTTCGCAACAATAGCATTTCTCAATGCCGGATACCCGGGAACCGGAGAATAAAATGAAAAATTGTCATCGATAGCTTTATGTGCGGCTATTTTAATGTGATCGGGAGTGAAAAAATCCGGTTCCCCAACGCTAAGGTTGATCACATCAATACCCTGAGCTTTGAGTTCATTGCTTTTTTGGGACATAGCCAGCGTCTCGGAAGGAGACAAGGCTGCTAAACGATCGGAAACTTGCGACATGATATACTATTTTGAAAAGATTAATGGAATTGAGCTTACAAAATTAATGAAGAAAATGAAATTAATGAAGAAAATGGAGAAATAAATTAAATGAGCAAAGGAAATTGAAGAAAAAAAATTACCGTCTATTGGCCAATTGTAATATTATCAAGATCTAACCGATGAAAATGGCCTTCCTCAATTTGTTGCTCACTTCGTTTTATTTTAGCGACAAATTCGGGATTGTAAGTCGATTCTTCGATTTCAATCCCTTTTGAGGAAAAAAAATCGCGTAATTCGGTTCCGTATTTTTTTAGGTCTATACGTGCAAAAGCAGGCATTCCCTTTGCATTGTTCTCTATCTGTATTCCTGTCGTTTGTGCCATATTCTCACAATTTTAAAATACAAAG
>JAIRZF010000304.1 GCA_031267385.1 Dysgonamonadaceae bacterium
CAGATCAAAAGATGGGACGATAAACTCTCTGTCATTATGATTACCGCTTACGCCGACATTGATCTGGCTGTCAAATGCCTGAAAGAAGGCGCTACGGATTTTTTAGTAAAACCCTGGCAAAATGACAGCTTGATTGAAACCCTCAAAGAAGTTCTACAAGACCGGGATTCCTCAAAAAAAACGCAGTCTTCCAAAGAAAAACAAAACGGGCAGGAAATTATTGGAGAATCGGAAGTGATGCAAAACCTGTTCCGCAAACTGGAAAAAATAGCGCCGACCGATGCCAATGTCCTGATCCTTGGAGAAAATGGCACCGGGAAAGACCTGGTAGCACAAGCCATATACCATCTTTCATCACGAAAAAACGCTCCATTTGTCAAAGTAGATGTTGGCGCATTGACGGGAACCCTTTTTGAAAGTGAACTCTTCGGACATAAAAAAGGAGCCTTTACCGACGCACGGGAAGATCGTGTAGGACTGATTGAAGCCGCAAACAAAGGCACTTTGTTCATGGACGAAATCGGTAATATTACCCTGCAACAACAAGCTAAGTTATTGACTGTGTTGCAAAACCGTCAGCTTACCCGGTTGGGAACAAATACCCCCATTCCCGTAGATATCCGGTTAATAACGGCAACGAATGTCCCCTTTGCCGAATTAGCCAACGAACAACATTTCCGGAAAGACCTCATATATCGTATCAATACGGTGGAACTCACCGTGCCTCCACTTCGTGAACGTGGCAATGACATCGTGCTTCTGGCTCAGTATTTCTTGCAGATTTATGAGAAAAAATACATGAAACATCAGCTTTTCCTTTCCGATTCCGCAAAAAATAAACTGATGAATTATTTCTATCCGGGAAACGTAAGAGAATTGCAATATGCCATGGAACGCGCCGTAATCATGGCAGATAATGATACGCTGAAAACCGATGATATCGTCTTTTCCCCCATCGAGCAGAAACAACAGGAAGGCATGCCGTTACCCACGCATAACCTCGGAGATTTGGAACGAACCACAATTGAACAGGTCATTGAAAAATACAATGGGAATATATCCCGTGCCGCTAAAGAATTAGGACTTACCCGTGCCGCTTTGTACAGGAGACTCAACAAATATGAAATATGACAAATAAAAGTTATATAATATTGTTTTTTTTCCTGACCGTTTCATGTGGAAGCTTTTCCGCTTTCTTTTTCACGCGGGGAGTATTTTTCTTAGCTATTTTATCCCTTGTTATTACGATTTCCCTGTTTTGCCATATACTCAGTTACATTTTTAAGATACTCCGGGATGTAGATGATTTTACGGAAGCAGTACGATACCGTGATTTTTCAAGGAAATACCCGAAAAATAAAAGCAGAAAGAGCCATTTTTATCAGGGATTCAATGCCATTACAGAAACTTTCCTTTCCCTGAGTCAGGAAAAAGAAGCCCAGTACTACTATCTGAAAAAGATGCTGGAATTAGTTGACGCCGGTATTCTGTCGTACGATACAGAAACAAACGAAACACTCTGGATGAATGATGCATTGAAAAACATGTTCAATATTCCGTATCTCGGAAATATCAACTGGCTGCAAAAACGGAATAAGAAATTATACGATGAACTGATGAATATTCCGCTGGGAGAAAGCCGTCTGGCGTCCATTGACTCCGGGAAACAAGTGATTAAGACCCTGACTAACGCTTCAACATTTCAGACAGAAGGAAAAACTTATAAACTCGTAGCTTTCCATAACATCAGCGCGACGCTCGAAGAAGTCGAAGCAGGCGCCTGGAAAGGTCTGCTGAATGTGATGACACATGAAATAATGAATTCGATTGCCCCCGTTTCATCATTATCGGATACCCTGAAGAAACGTATGGAAAACATCAAGCAGGAAATGAGTGGCAAGTTACATCCTGATTTTGAAGACATTGAGTTTGCGCTGGACACAATATACCGTCGAAGTGAAGGATTATTGAGATTTGCCGATTCCTATCGCAGCCTAAGTAAAACCATCGTTTTGAATTTACAGCAAACGAATCTGTTTGAATTGCTGAATTCTATCTATCGATTGATGAATCCGTCGCTGGATCAAAAAGGTATCCTATTAAAGTTGGAAACCGACAACCTTTCAGTAGTTGCAAACGTAGACAGAAGCCTGATTGAACAAGTACTGATTAATTTCATTACGAATGCGATGCATGCCGTGAAAGACCGGACGGAACCGCATATTATCCTTTTCTCCGGAATAACCGCGGAAGATTCCGCCTATATTACCGTTGCAGATAATGGATGTGGTATTTCCCCGGAAAACAGGGATAAAATATTCATTCCCTTTTTCAGTACGAAAAAAAACGGGAGCGGTATCGGATTAAGCCTTTCACGGGAAATCGTCAAATTGCATAAAGGGAACATCAAAATTCAGAGTGTAGAAGGAGAAGGAAGTGCATTCACCATCTTGTTTGATTGAATGGGCGCCGGGCACATCCCCTGCCATAGCAAAAAATATGACAGCCAGCCTCCGGTTCAATGATCATCACTAATTTTAAAAGTATACGTATAATCTTCTTTCATGGGATACGTCTTCGCAGATTGAAAAAAGTCATGATTAAGTCTAATCCCATATATTTTCCCCGTTTCTAATTTGCTTTTGTCCAATGCGATGACAAAAGTACGTTTGTCTTTATCTTTCCACGACGGCATGCCGGCCAAAGCATAGTTTTCTCATGGGTATCCGTCATTAATATATTACGCAAATATATCACTTTTTTATGAATTTATTAGAAAAAGGCTGTCTCATATCATTGTGAGACAGCCTTTTTTCTTAAAAAACCTTAAAACCACGTGTACTTCGTGAAATAAACTCCGTGTCACTCCGTGTTAAAATCTCGACGACCGGGGTTGTATAAAGTATTTAATCCTGTAGTAATAATTCCAGGATTTGGCAAGCGGCTGTTGTCACCGGCGAGCCGGGACCAAAGATTGCAGCTACACCCGCTTTATACAGGAAATCATAATCCTGAGCAGGGATAACACCACCGGCAATAACCAGAATGTCTTCGCGACCCAGTTTTTTCAGTTCGGCGATAACCTGGGGAACCAGGGTTTTGTGACCTGCAGCCAGAGAAGAAACTCCGAGCACATGTACGTCATTCTCAATAGCCTGACGGGCGGCTTCTTCCGGAGTTTGGAACAGTGGCCCCATGTCCACGTCGAATCCGCAGTCGGCAAAACCCGTTGCTACGACTTTTGCACCGCGGTCGTGACCGTCCTGACCCATTTTTGCGATCATGATACGAGGTTGACGACCTTCTTTCTTCGCAAATTGTTCCGCCAGTTCACAAGCGCGTTGGAATGTCGGATCTTGTTTTGTCTCTGATAAATACACTCCTGAAATAGTTCTAATGATTGCTTTATAACGTCCGCATACTTCTTCGCATGCGTCGGAAATCTCTCCTAATGTTGCACGTACCTGAGCCGCTTCAACCGCAAGTTCCAGCAAGTTGCCCCGTTTTGTTTCAGCACATTCCGTGATTGCTTTCAGCGCTTTTTGTACGACAGCTTCATCCCGTTTTGAACGCAACTCTTTCAGACGGTCAATTTGTTGTTCGCGAACAGCCGTGTTGTCAACTTCCAGAATATCGATCGGGTCTTCTTTTTCCAGGCGGTATTTGTTAACGCCGATAATTGTTTGATTCCCGGAATCGATTTTTGCTTGTGTACGGGCGGCCGCTTCTTCGATGCGCATTTTCGGAAGTCCGGTTTCAATAGCTTTAGCCATACCTCCCAATTCCTCCACTTCCCGGATCAGTTTCCATGCTTTGTGAGCCAATTCGTTGGTCAGGGATTCAACATAATAGGAACCCGCCCACGGGTCGACTTCTTTACAGATATATGTTTCTTCCTGAATGTAGATCTGGGTATTACGGGCGATACGGGCGGAGAAATCCGTTGGAAGAGCGATTGCTTCATCCAAAGCATTGGTGTGCAATGATTGGGTATGTCCCAATGCCGCAGCCATCGCTTCGATACAGGTACGTCCGACGTTATTGAAAGGATCCTGTTCCGTCAAAGACCATCCTGAAGTTTGTGAGTGCGTACGTAAAGCCAGAGATTTGGGGTTTTTCGCATCGAAACTTTTCACAATCTTAGCCCATAGCAGGCGTGCCGCACGCATTTTTGCAATTTCCATGAAATGATTCATCCCGATAGCCCAGAAGAAAGATAGGCGTGGAGCGAAAGCATCCACATCAATTCCCGCATTAATACCGGCGCGAAGGTATTCCATACCGTCGGCTAAGGTATAGGCCAACTCAATATCCGCCGTAGCGCCGGCTTCCTGCATGTGATAACCGGAAATAGAGATAGAGTTGAACTTAGGCATTTTTTGTGAAGTATATTCGAAAATATCCGCAATGATACGCATGGAGAATTCAGGTGGATAAATATAGGTATTACGCACCATAAATTCTTTCAGTATATCGTTTTGGATGGTTCCCGACATTTCTTCTAGTTTGGCGCCTTGTTCCAGTCCTGCATTGATATAGAAAGCCAATATAGGGAGTACAGCCCCGTTCATGGTCATGGAAACCGACATGTCGCGTAACGGAATACCATCGAACAATACTTTCATGTTTTCGATAGTACAGATGGATACTCCGGCTTTACCGACGTCTCCGACCACGCGTGGATGATCGGCGTCATAACCGCGGTGAGTAGCAAGGTCGAATGCCACAGATAGCCCTTTTTGACCGGAAGCCAGGTTCCTGCGGTAGAAAGCATTCGATTCCTCTGCAGTGGAAAATCCTGCATATTGACGGATGGTCCAGGGACGCATCGCGTACATTCCGGTATATGGCCCGCGAAGAAAAGGAGGTACTCCGGATGCGTAATTCAGATGCTCCATTCCTTCCAGATCTTCTTTAGTATAAACCGGTTTCACGGAAATGTGTTCCGGAGTCAGCCAATCGGCTTTGACGTCGTTGGCTTTCGACCATTCGGCAGCATTTTGGGCTACAAAACCGTCGGTATCTATAGCTATATTTTTGAAATTCGGTTTCATTCTTTAATTCCTGATTTTTCGTTAAACGCTTTCAATGTTTCCAGTACATTACTTCTTACATTGATAAAATTATCAATTCCCTGAGCTTTGAGTTCATCCATATTGGCCGGAGCGCCTGCTACGACAAAGATCTCTTTCCCTTTTACAAGTTCATATACTTCGGGAGCAAAAGTGGCGTATTCGTCATCGCTGGAGCAAAGCACAATGATATCGGCTTTTGCGTCGCGGGCAGCTTTTACACCGGCTTCAACAGTTTCAAAACCAAGGTTGTCGATGACCTGGTAGCCTGCACAGGCCAGAAAATTACAAGAGAACTGCGACCGGGCGAGACGCATCGCCAGATTTCCGATAGTAAGCATGAACGCTTTAGGCGTTTTGCCGGATTTTTCCGTAGCCAGACGTAAAGAATCGAATTCATTCGATAAACGTTTGGTGTTCAGGGTTTCAATACCGCTTTCATTTTTGTTTTCGTAGCCACATCCGCAAGACCCGGCCTGAATTTTTGAGGCCGCTTTTTCTGTGAAATTAGGGAATTGATTGGTTCCTAACAGGATTTCACGGCGTTGGGCTACCGCTTTGAAACGGGCGCCTGCAGAAGCATTGATGGCTTTTTGTATTTCGCCGGATTTTACCAGTTCATAGAATCCTTTTTCTTCGGTATCCAGGAATAATTTCCATGCTTCCCGGGCAATAGATGCCGTCAATGCTTCTATATAATATGAACCTCCGGATGCATCGACGATCTTATCCAGGTGAGATTCTTCCTTCAATAATAATTGTTGGTTCCGTGCGATTCTTTCAGAAAATTCGTCCGGAGTTTTGAATGATCCGTCGAAAGCTGAAACCAGGATGGAGTCCACTCCTGCGATACCGGCGGACATCGCCTCGGTTTGCGTGCGGAGCATATTCACATGGGCGTCGAAGATAGTTTGATTGAAAGTTGAAGTTTGAGCGAAAATATTCATTTTTCCTGCACAATCTTTGGTTTTATCCGTACAATCCGGATGTTTAGGATTGTAAGCGCTTACTATTTCGGCCCACAACCAGCGCGCAGCCCTGAATTTAGCAATTTCCATGAAATAATTGGAGCCGATGCCGAAATTGAATTTGATCTTTTTTGCAGCTAATGCCGGATCGATACCGGCTTCGACCAGTTTGGAAAGGATGGCGTTACCCCAGGCCAGGCCATATCCCAGTTCCTGAGTGATGTAAGAACCTGCATTGTTGAACAGGAATGCATTGATGCCGATCACACGGAACATGCGAAGTTCACGGGAGGCCTCTACGGCTTCAGCCATCTGAGCAACGGCATCTTCCACGACATTCCCTTTGCGGAGGATTGGACCTACAAAATCCAGATTCACCGATCCCGCACATTTTGCCGGGTCGTATCCTTTGGATTTCAGGGATGCAGCAATAATTTTGACTAACTCAACCGATTTACGGCTGCAAGTCTTGAAATTCAATTCAACGGATTCTGCATGAATACCATCCAGAAGAATCGCAATGTTTTCTGCTTTTACCTCCTCACGTGGAATGACAAATCCCAGGGAAGTGACCCCTTTATTCAGGATTTCCAGCGCTTTTTTATTTGCTTTTTTGAAATCCTCAACAACGATATCTTGGCGCACGTACCAGTCGTTGTCGTTTTTTGTTCCGCGTACATATGGAAATTGTCCGGGCAAAGAATCAGCGGTTTTCAGGCCGGCAATATCTTCTTCTCGGTAAAATGGCTTTACGCTGAAGCCTTCGTTTGTTTTCCAAACGAGCTTTTTCTCAAAATCAGCACCTTTGAGGTCGGCAACGATTTTTCCCATCCAGGTTTCCGTTGAAACAGGAGGGAATTCCGAGAAAAGCTTTTCTTTCGAATTGCTCATAGGTTTATTTATTTAAATAAAATTATTTGGTGTTAATAAATTGTCACGAAACAGGTTGACCTTCACGGTTCAGCCACGCAAAAGTACAACATTTTGTTTATTTGGGAAAGAAAAATAATCAAAAGATTATGATCTGAGCGCTAAAATGGGAGTGTCGGTATGGAACAACATTTTTCGCGCCATACTTGGGTTGATGATTCTGGCCAGCAAGTTCCGTTTATGTGTAGCTAAAGATATGATATCAATGGAGTTATTACGTATGAATTTTTCAAGGTTCAAAACAAAATCATTTGCGTCGATCACTTCATACCGGACGGAAATGTCAGGGTATTGTTTCTCGAAATAATCCTTGATCCCGGCTAGTTTGATTTCATGCCATGTGTCCTGGCGGCTACTGATATGGAAAAGGTGATAATCGACATTGTACCCGGAAAACATTTTGAATAACGCATCCGCGGCAATCAGGTCTTTTTGTTCAAAACTGGTGCCGAAAGCAATGTGTTTTATTTCGGAAAAACTATGAAAAGGCGTATTTTCCGGCACTGCAAACACAGGTGATTTCGACATTTCTATCACTTCCGCGGTAACGCTTCCTATCAAGTCGGCATCTTTCTGATTTTTCCCCCTTGTGCCCATGATAATTGCCAGGGGATTGTGTTTTTTGCTGCAAGCAGTGATTTCTTCTTCCGGCA
>JAIRZF010000238.1 GCA_031267385.1 Dysgonamonadaceae bacterium
CCAGAAAGCTTACCTGTACCTGAAAAAATACGGTGGCTGGGATTTTCTGAACAGGCATTGGTGGGCATTGCATACCGATAGCAAATATTGGGTTTTAAGAGATTTATATGAAGTTTGCAGGGAAAATGGAGGTTTGAGATGAGAGTTTATCACGGAAGCTATACGCCGGTTACAGAAATATTGTTCAAAAAATAATGGTAGCAGGAGGTTGAATAATTTTCCAATATCCTCCCCTGTTACCGCCAATGCGCTCAAGAATCCCTTTATTTTTAAGTTTTGAGATGTTAACCCGGATATTATCCGCTGTTATTCCTACTAAACCGGATAGTTCTTCGGATGTTATGTAAGGATTTTCTTTCACAAAATCAATTATTTTCTGCTGATTTACGGACACTTTTTCTGTGTTGTTCCTGTGTTGTTCCTGTGTTGTTCCTGTGTTGTTCCTGTGTTGTTCCGTCAATCCTGCTCTTGATATTCGACTGTTTGTCCGAATCCGGGCGAATACATTCTGTTTCTCTTACTGCTTCATCATCAGCGTTTTTCACCGTTACTTTGAATGTTGTAATATCTCTAAAATCAAATTCAGCCAAACCGTTTTTATTTGCAGTTAACTCCTCCTGAACCATATTAATTCCACGGCTGAAACGGTTCACGAATCCAAATACTTTCATCGCATCGGCTATTACCGGATTGCGGTAATCGTTTTCATTCGGGAAATTATCAGGACTTACTTTTCCATAGAGATTTCCCGGATTGTCCATTTCAATTCTGTCGGAATATTCGTAAAACTTAGCCGGAGCATTGGTCTGGTAGCTGCGGTGCATGACAAAGTTCATCGCCAGTTCCCTGATTGCTTCATAGGGATAGTTGATTTTCATTTCTTCCCTCAGAACTGTAACAAATACAGGTCGTTGTGTTTGAATGGTATATTTGATAAAATATTCCAGTTCTTTCAACATGGTGGGAATATTGCCGGAAAATTGCCTTTCGTTCAGCACCTTGGACGTACGGGTTGTTCCGGCAAATTTAACATATTGTATATATGCGCCGAACAGAATGCGGGCAGGATCTTTGCCTGTCAGCAAAATGCCGGCAACAGTGGGGCAATCGTGACTTATATCATACAGCTGCAATGATGCTAATTGTTGTTCGATAGCCCTCTTATCCCTCTTTAGATTGCTCACATTCACAAACTTTGGAAGATATTCTTTTTTGAACAAATCTAAATCCAAATCATCTAATGTACTATGCAAACAGGGTGTCGTGTCGAATGTCGGTGATTTTACTTCGCTTTTTTCGCGAAGAATTCTTTCTTCTTCCTCGTTAGCTTCCGCTTTTCGAGCGCCAATACGGACGTATGTAACTCCTTTATATTTAACAGGGGTGATTTTTGCAGCTTGAACTTCAACAATGGCAATATCCCCGTCCGGAAAAGAGGCTTTCCAGACCATTAAAGCCGGTTTGGGCTGTATATTTCCGTCAGCACGCAGTCCTGCAAGATTACGCAACAATTCATCTGTAACTTTTAATCCGCTGAGAGTTCCGTCGTCGAAAGATCCAATCATCAGATATCCGGCTTTTTTTGTGTTGGGCAAATCATTCGCAAAAGCGCATACGGCTTTCGCAAATTTATCCGTATTATCTGTTGATACAGTCCGCTCTATACGTACATTTTCAATGTCATTAAGCAATTCCCGAATCTGTTCGTTTGAAATCATACTTACCTTAATTTGAATACAAAAGTATGGAATTATTCTTACATTCCGATTATTTTTTTCGTGAATACCATTCTTAATACTGCCGGGCGCTGTTTTCAATGCTTACTATCCGCCCTGTATTGTGTAGGGGTCTTTCCAAATTCTTCCTTGAAGTATTTGTTGAAATATTTGATGTCGTTAATGCCGACCATCCACGAAATTTCCGAAACGGTATGTTGCTTTGCCTGCAACAGTTGCGCAGCACGCTTCAGGCGGATGGAACGGATAAAATGAGTGGGGGTTTGCCCGGTGATGGATTGGAATTTCGGATACAGGCAACTCCTGCTCATCCCCAAATCCCTGCTCAGGTCATTGTTTGAATAATCGGAACTGTCTATGTTTTTTTCAATCAGTTGAAGCGCTGTCCGGATAAATTCTTCATCCAGTGAAGTGGTGGTAATGCTGCCAGGCTGTACATTTATTGTCTCGTGGAAAAGTCTTTTCCGCTTATCCTGCTGTTCTATCAGCTTTTCTATGCGCGTCAAGAGGACTTCAAAATTGAACGGCTTGGAAATATACGAATCGGCGCCGGCTTTGTAGCTGTCGATTTTCGCCTCGTCCGACAAGCGGGCGGTCAACAGTATAACGGGAATGTGCGAAGTTTGAATATCGTTCTTCAATAGCCGGCACAACTCCAGACCGTCCAGCGTTGGCATCATTAAATCGGAAATTATCAGATCGGGATGTTTCTTCTGCGCCGTCTCTTTACCTACTTCCCCGTCGGCGGCTTGCAGCACATTGAACTGATTGCTTAGCTGTTCCGTCAGAAATTGGCGAAATTCGGCATGGTCTTCAACTATCAGTAACGTTTTCCTGCTTTTTCCTTTTTGTATACCTTCCTGTTCAAATGATTGAACTTGTGCCGTATCCTCTTTTCCCTTTAAGTCCGCCGGAATGAATACGGAAAATACGGACCCTTCGTTGATTTTGCTGTCAACCGTAATTCTCCCCTCGTGTAGCTCAACATATTCTTTCACCAGATGCAGGCCGATACCGGAACCGGCTTTTTCCGAAGCGTTGTTTTCACTTTGATAGAAGCGTTCGAAAACGGTTTGCAACTCTTTTTCGGGAATACCGCAACCTGTGTCGGCAATGACGATTTTCACAAATTCCCGTTCGGCTACTTTCGTCAAATGAATTTCGGTTGCAATGTGTCCGCCTTCAGGCGTGAATTTCAGTGCGTTGGAATACAAATTATTCAATATTTTCCTGATTTTTTCCTTATCGAACCGGATAAATAACTGCTTGCTTTGACTTTCAAACGTGAACTTGACGGATTTGTTGGCTGCCGCAACCTCTTCAAATGTAACATACACATATTCGGAAAAATGAATGAAATCGTCATAAGACAGTTTAAGTTTTTCACCTCCCATTTCCAATTTCCTGAAATCCAGTAACTGATTAATCAAGCCGAGCATACTTTCCGCATTCCTGTATATGGATGACAGTTTTTGC
>JAIRZF010000263.1 GCA_031267385.1 Dysgonamonadaceae bacterium
GTGTTGTCGGACGTGATCAGCGTGAGAACAGTCGTGACCGGTCTGCTGCGGCAGAAATTGCGCGCCGGTAAAGACGACCTGGCCGGCTATTGGCAGACCACCCTCAACCGCGCCGAGCACTACCCGCACGGACTGCGCGACCGGCAGGACACACCCGATACAACCGGAAACATACAGGTGGATTATACGCTCTTCGGATTCGAAGATAAGTTGTAAAATGCCGCCGGCGCCAGTGGGGCTAATGTCTCTTTTTTTTCTTTAGTTCCTTTTTACAATAATTTCCCCAATGATTGTGGTAAATAGAACGTTTCATTTCTGTCAACGTACACAATCACGGATTTAAGCTTCACCTCTTTTCCGTTCAGAAGAACAATGTTTGTATTCGGACGGATTTCAAGTTTATTTCCTTTGTTTTTGATTTCCAGAACGGGATTGTCTTTATCTGTTTGATTGATAGAAAATTCATATCTTTTGAAAACATCCGTGTGTTTGGCGAAATATTCTCCTGTGAGACTTGACAATGATTGTTTCAAGCCCAGTGAACTGTGGAGGTAGCTGTTGATGTCGATGTTGGTAATGTGTCCTGTCCGGCGGTTTTTTGTGGGATCATAAACGGCAAGGAAGACTTCTTCTCCCGTATGTCCTCCGGTAGTGAAACCGAAACAGGTACGGCTATCCAGTATTTTTGCGACGACTTTGCTCAATTTACTGCCTTTCATCCGTTCTTCATCGGAGAGGGAACTTTTGGAGTAATCTTCACATTTCAGGATTGAGTTCAGTTCTTCTTCAGATAAGTTGATGCCTGCATTTTCCACAAAAATCCGGCTGATATTTGCGGCGTCAGCCCGGCGAAGTTTTTTGATCAGTCCTTCCGCCGTACATTTGTATTGTGAAATATTTTTGAAAAGGTCGTCTTTAGTCAGAGTTCCGTAGTTACTGCATTTACTTGAACCGATGCTAATTCCACTGTTGCCGTGATCAGGAACGACTACAATTACAGTCTGACCGTCTTTTTTTGCAAAATCAAGAGCAACGCCACAAGCTTCATCAAAAGCCAGCATGTCGGTAATCATGGCGATAGGATCGTTGGAATGAGCCGCCCAGTCTATTTTACTGCCTTCCACCATCAGGAAAAACCCGTTTTGGTTTTTTGATAATTTTTCAATGGCTTTTGCAGTCATTTCGGCTAAAGACGGTTCTTCCGCCGGATTTCTATCCAGGTCGTACGACATGTCTTTATCGGCAAAAAGGCTCCACATCTTATCGCCGGTATAATTTCTGAATCCGTCGATATCATTGAGAAATACGCCATAGCCTTCATTTTTTAAGTACTTAATTCCTTCCTCATTGATTATCGTAGTTCCACCGCCAATCATGACATCCAGGTTGTTATGGATCATCTGGGGAGCGATCCGGTCGTATTTTCCCCGGCTATAACTGTGTGATGCACAATCAGCCGGAGTAGCATGAGGAAATTCGCATACGCACACCAGCCCGGTAGATTTGCCCTGTGTTATTTTGGCTGCTTCCAGAACAGTCATCAACGGTTGATAAGCCATGGACGGATCCATAGGGATAATATCATTTGCCGGATCAGCGGTAGGATAAGTTGACACCCATCCCGCACGGCTTGGAACTCCGGTCATAAAACAGGAAGTAGTCGGAGCGGAGTCACCGATGGGAGCATTGGAAGAATGAGTCAAAACCGTTCCGCAAATGTACGGGTCGATATTTAATTTTTGTTTATCGGGATTATTGTAACGTTGGTACCAACGGGCGGACGATACGGTCGCCAATGACGTTCCGTCGGGGATCATCAGGATCACGTTCTTGATTTTATTGCCTTCTGCAAAGACACAGGCGACAATGAACAGGGATACGAATAGTAAATTGATTTTTTTCATATATATATAGTTTAATTTTTTATTAAATCAGCAGTTCAGATATTTTTCGGATTCGATAGCGGCCATACATCCGGATCCGGCGGAAGTAATAGCCTGACGATAAACGGGATCAGCTACATCTCCGGCAGCGAATACGCCCGGAATATTCGTCTTGGGAGTTCCCGGTTGTACCTTGATATATCCGTGTTCATCCAGTTCCAGATAATCTTTAAAGACGTCCGAGTTTGGTTTATGTCCGATGGCGAGGAAAAATCCGTCGATTGCGATATCTACATTTTCTTCTCCCGGTTCGCCTGCATTTTTTACAAGATGAGCTTCTTCAACTCCATTTTCGCCGGATAATCCAATGGTATTGTGTTTAAATAGAATTTCAATTTTAGGATGGTTAATAACCCTGTCTTGCATGATTTGAGAAGCTCTCAGGTGATCTTTTCTAACGATCAGGTACACTTTAGAGGCCAGGCCGGCGAGGTAAATTGCTTCTTCACAGGCGGTATCTCCACCTCCGACGACGGCGACTGTTTTTTTGCGATAAAAAAATCCGTCGCAGGTAGCGCAGGCTGACACTCCTTGCCCTGCATATCTGGTTTCATCGGGAAGTCCAAGGTATTTTGCCGTGGCGCCGGTTGCGATAATCAATGTTTCCGTTTCAATTTCCGTTTTTCCGTCGATGATAATTTTATATGGAGATTTTGACAAATCGGCGGCTGTGGCAATTCCTCTGCGAACATCCGTTCCGAATTTCAAAGCCTGTTGCTTCAATTCTTCCATCATTTCCGTTCCGGAAATTCCGTTTGGATATCCGGGGAAATTTTCAATATCGGTAGTTGTAGTTAATTGTCCTCCCGGTTGTATCCCTTCGTATAAAACGGGCGACAGGTTGGCTCGTGAAGCATAAATAGCAGCGGTGTATCCGGCAGGCCCGGAACCGATAATCAAACAGCGAATTTTTTCTGCAGTCATATTTTTAGTTTTATCTTAAATCGATGATTTCCACATCCGGGTACTTGCTTTCATCGAAAGAGAAAAGCGTGTCGGGATGATTTAGTTTTGTTAAATATTTGTTGATATGGATCTTGTTTTCCATTTTATTTTTGTAGAAAATCTGGAAATAGACCGGCATATAATCCGTTTTATTGATTTGTACAATGACGCGTGTCATTTCGCTTTTTCCCTGAGGAAGCAGCTCTATTTCATAAACGACCCGGTTTTTGTTATCGGTTTTTTCGGAATTGAAGTTGTAATTACATTCCGTTTTATAAATATTGAAAATAATGGAAGGATTGAGAGATTGTATCTCCTTTTCGGATGGTTCACTGATGTTTACTTCCTGGGAACTTTTCATATAAACCCATTGTGTTTCGCCATCGAACCAGGTTTCCGTGTCGGGAGTTGACAATTGAAGTTTGACTCCTTTCAGGCGAAGTTGTCCGTCAAAATCGTGTGCGATTCCCGCATCCGGGTCTTTGATATGTATGTTGAAATAAACGGACATATCGCCGGCTTGTTCGTAGGCTTTCGATGCTTTATCGAGTATTTCTTTTGCTTTTGCATCTTTCTGAGCAAAAGAGCACAGGCTGAAAAGGAGGATCGTTAATATAAGGCGGAATTTATTCATTATTTCTATTCATTATTTCAAGGAGTTTAGTAACTGTTCCAGATGATATTCATCCTGGATAAACACCTGGCGCGGTTTACTTCCTTCTGCATGTCCCACAATTCCGGCAGTTTCCAACTGATCCATCAATCGTCCTGCACGGTTGTATCCGATGGAGAATTTACGTTGGATAAGTGATGTTGAACCCTGCTGATGAATTACAATCAGCCGGGCGGCTTCATCGAATAGCGGATCACGGTCGGACAGATCCGTCCCCGGCATTTTTTCTTCGTTATCGGCGCCTGTGTATTCCGGAAGTTCGAATGCTGTCGGATAACCTTGCTGGTCTCCGATGAATTTTGAAATACGTTCGACTTCAGGGGTATCTACGAATGCACATTGTACACGGGTTGTATCACTTCCCTGGAAGAAGAGCAAATCTCCGCGTCCGATTAACTGATTTGCTCCTGGTCCGTCGAGGATTGTCCGGGAGTCGATCATTGAAGTCACACGGAAAGCGACACGTGCGGGGAAGTTTGCTTTGATGGTACCGGTAATAATATTGGTTGTCGGACGTTGGGTTGCGATGATCATATGGATTCCTACTGCACGGGCTTTTTGGGCAATCCGGGCAATCGGCAATTCGATTTCTTTTCCTGCGGTCATGATCAGATCACCAAACTCATCAATAATCACCACGATATAAGGCATAAATTTATGGCCTTTCATCGGATTGAGCCGGCGATTGATAAATTTCTCGTTGTATTCCTTGATATTACGTGAATTGGCTTTCATCAGGAGGTCGTAGCGGTCGTCCATTTCCTTGGTCAGCGAATTCAGGGTATAGATTACCTTTGTAAAATCGGTAATAATCGGTTTATCGGAGTCCGGTAGTTTAGCGATATAATGTTTTTCTATTGCCGAATAGATGCTGAACTCCACCATTTTAGGGTCAACCAGTACAAATTTCAGTTCGGCCGGATGTTTTTTGTATAATAGCGAAGTGATGATTGCATTCAAGCCGACCGATTTTCCTTGTCCTGTAGCCCCGGCTACCAGCAAGTGAGGCATTTTACACAGGTCAACGGCGAACACTTCGTTTGTAATTGTTTTTCCAAGCGCAATCGGCAGGTCGAAGTTTGATTCCTGAAATTTCTTCGAGGCGATGATTGAATACATCGGTACGATCTGTGGATCTTTATTCGGGACTTCGATGCCGATAGTCCCTTTTCCCGGCATCGGAGCTATGATACGGATGCCCAAAGCGGATAAACTCATTGCGATATCGTCCTCCAGATTACGGATTTTGGAGATACGCACTCCATCTTCCGGAATAATTTCATAAAGGGTGATTGTCGGTCCTACGGTAGCTTTGATATTTTTTATTTTAATTCCGTAATTTTCAAGTGTTTGAATGATTTTGTTTTTGTTTTCGTTTTGTTCCTCGGCATTGTAGCTCTGTTCTCCCAGATCGTATTTTTTCAGCAGGTCGATTGCGGGAAACCTATAATTTGACAGATCCAATTTCGGATCGTAGGGACCAAGTTCTGTTAACAAGTCATTCGCTTCTTCTTCTTTTTTTCCGGCCGGATTTTCCGCTGAATTATTTTCCGGTTCTTTTTTAGGAGTATCGGTAGTATATTCTTCGTCCGGAGGGACTACGATCACAAAATCTGTATCTGTGCCGGTAGGAATGAAAGGACGGCCTTCCGAAGTTTCGTCCTCTACCAGGATGTTGGGTCTGGGGTCGAGTAAATTCTGTTTTTCAATGACATCATCTTCCGGACTATCGTCATTGGGATCTTTATTGTCTTCAACGGTTTTATTTTTTGGGGAGAGTTTAACCGCCGGAATTTTTTTAGCGTAGTTTAGTGTGAATATTTTTCTTAAAACAGGTACGGTCCGGGCGCTTACAAAAGCCATGATTACTACAAAAACGATGAGAATGATAAAGAAAGTTCCGGGGTATCCGAAATTTTCCACCAGGATGTCAGAGAGGATATAACCGTGTTTTCCTCCAATGTAGACAGCCGTATCTTTGAAAAAAGGGCTGAAAAAGAACGCCAGGGCGATTGACGACCAGATCATTCCGAGGGAACAAAGGATAAAACTTTTCAACAGGTTAAAATATTTCACTTTCATCATTTTTAAACCCAGGAAAGCGAAGAATAATAATATGAAGAAAATGGAGATACCGAACCATTCGTTCATCAATACATTACTGAGGCATGCTCCACGTGTTCCCGTCCAGTTCCGGATGCCGGAAATACTGCCGGGGTGGAAAATGGACAGTCCTTCTATTCTACTTTGATCCGCCGCTCCGGTAAAAAAGAACGATACCAGGGAAAGGGTGGTGTAGATTGTAAATATCAGGATGATCAAACCTGTAATGAAATGTGTCACTTCACTGGTGAAAAATTGCCTGATTTTCGACGGTTCGCCTGTCTGCTTTTCTTTGACGGTGTTTTCTGCTAATTTTCTCTTTGCCATTCCTCAGTTTGTCTGAATAAAATCGTACAAATTTACATAATTATTGTGAATCATTTATCCGAAAACCGGATAATCTTTCCATACATTTATTAAAGTCGTTGATAAGGGTTTGCATGACTTCAGAAACAGGTGGGATCGTGTCGATCAGGGAACAAACCTGACCAATTTCGAGTTCACCTTCTTTGATATCTCCTTCGAAAATCCCTTTTTTAGCTCTTCCCCGTCCCAATAAAGCCCGGAGTTCGTCTGCGTTGGCTCCTCTGTTTTCTGCAATTTCCACCTGTTGATAAAATTCGTTTTTAATGAGTCGGGTAGGGGCTAGTTTTTTCAGGGTGAGCACGGTATCTCCGTCGTTGGCTTCTATGCAACGGTTTTTGAAAGTTTCGGCGGCGGAACTTTCAATTGTGAGGGCGAACCGGCTGCCTATCTGGACTCCGTCGGCTCCTAAAGCGACAGCTGCCGCAATTCCTTCACCGGTAGCAATTCCTCCTGCGGCAATAAGTGGTAGATCCGTACTTTTTCTTACCTGGGGAATCAGCGTCATTGTTGTGGTTTCCTCCCGTCCATTGTGTCCTCCGGCTTCAAATCCTTCGGCAACAATGGCGTCAACTCCGGCGTCTTCGCATTTAATCGCGAATTTGGAACTGGAAACGACGTGTACGACGGTCATTCCGTGTTCTTTGAGTCGGGAAGTCCATGTTTTGGGGTTTCCCGCCGAAGTGAATACGATTTTAATGTCTTCTTCGACCAGTATTTGCATCATTGTATCTATTTCGGGGTAGAGTAGGGGTACATTTACTCCGAAAGGATTATTTCCGCAGGCGGCTTTGCATTTGCGGATATGTTCCCGTAAGGTTTCCGGGTGCATTGATCCGGCTCCGAGAAGGCCTAAACCTCCGGAGTTACTGACTGCGGAGGCTAATCTCCAACCGCTGCACCAGACCATTCCTCCCTGAATGATGGGGTATTTGATGTTAAAAAGGGATGTTATCCTATTCATGTAGTTTGATTTTTTTGTTTTTACACAGATTTGATGATTTGAGACGCGAAGGTAATCATTTTCCTTGTTTTTTTCAAAAAAATCACATCAAAAAAGATAATCATTTTCCTGACGGCAATAGCTCCGGAGTTTGTCGGCGAATTCATTGAATGTGGCGTCTTTGGAGTCGTCCTCGTCACGCTGTAAGTCATTTCCGTTTGCGATTTTTGGGTTTTACGTCAGTATTTTATATTCCTGAAATTAACAATGCCGTTTTCCTGAATGTCGGTATTTGAATTGCCGTCATAAATCACTTGCGTGGAAATGAGCATTTCGCCTAAAAGCGATTTCAGGTATTTCAGGTTGT
>JAIRZF010000002.1 GCA_031267385.1 Dysgonamonadaceae bacterium
GGTGTATCCGACCAGGGCGACGCGCACCATTTTTCCGCGATTTTTGCGTTGGCTGGCTTTTTGTTTGTCGATTTCTTTCAGGTCTTCTTTCAGTTTGGATATTTTATTGAGAATGATCCTGCGGTCGGTTTCCAACTGGGTTTCTCCCGGCCCGCGCATACGGAATCCGCTGCTACCACCTCCGCTTTGTCTTTCGAGGTGGGTCCACAGGCGTTTCAAACGGGGCAGCATATAATTATACTGTGCCAGTTCAACCTGGGTTTTAGCATGTGCAGTCTGTGCCCTGGAAGCAAAAATGTCCAGGATAAGACCGGTGCGATCCAGGATCCTGATTTTCAAAACAGCTTCTATGTTCCGTAATTGCTTGGGACTCAGTTCGTCGTCGAAGATAACCAGACTAATTTCATTATCTTCGTCTTCTACATAAGCTTTTATTTCCTGGAGTTTTCCGGATCCGACGAATGTTACGGGATGAGGCGTCTCAAGACGCTGGACAAAACGTTTATCCGCATGGACTCCGGCCGTGTCGGCCAAAAAAGCCAACTCGTCCAGATATTCGGTAATCCGGGCTTCGTTTTGATCGGGAGTGATCAATCCGACCAGGATCGCATTTTCAGTAGGAGTATCGGTTATAATGAATTCTTTCATCTATTAATTTTGCGTTTCAGGACTGCAAAGTTAAAAATATTTGAGAATAAAACCTATCTTTGCACCACTGTATTCCTTTTTATGAAACAATATTTACTGCTGTTTGTTTGCCTTTTTTTGACTTTCGTTTCCTACGGACAGATCAGTCACGGGGGACAACCATTGTTGTCTACTCCTCAGCTTAAGGCCTCTTTATTAAAAGATTTCGATTCCGGTTTCTTTGTGGAAATGCCGTCATTTGACGTGAATAAGTTATTGGAAGAAGACCGTATGAATGAACAGGAGTTTCGCGGAGGCTTCAGGTTTGCAAATAAATTCATTACAACTATTGAACGGGGAGTTGACGGACTTAACTATCAGATGGCGGATGGAACCGGGGTCTGGCAGGTCGGTATCCGTTCCGAAGGCGCGTACTCCATCAATGTTTTGTTTGGTGAATTTGACATTCCCGAAGGTGGAAAATTATTTATCTATAATTCCAACCGTACCCATGTAATAGGTTCTTTTACTCATGAAAATAATCGTTCCGGAAACAATATCTTACCGACTCAACCGGTTGAAGGCGACGAAATTATAGTAGAGTATACCGAACCTGCAAATGTGCCGTTTTCAGGAAAATTGAAAATAACGGAAGTCAATCACGATTACCGGGACATTTTCACGAGATTTGCGGAACCGGAAGTCGATATAAATACGTATCCCTGCGCACCGGATGCATTGTGTGGCGGTCTTGTTAATAAAGAAAACCTCCGGTCAACGGTGTTGCTGATCATCAATGGAACTTCCGGCTGTACCGGAACGCTTGTAAACAACACAAAAAATGATAAAACTCCATATCTGATCACTGCTGTACATTGTCTCAATTCAAATCCGGCCATTGCACGGGATATGGATTATTACCTGGAGAAATCAGGCACGGTCGTTACCTTTTTTAATTATCAGCGAAGTATTTGTAATTCGATGATGAGAGGGATAGAAAGCCAGACGGTAGCCGGTTCTACGGCCTTAGCGGTCATTGAAAAGAAAGATGTGGCGTTGTTGAGGTTAAACGAGCTTCCTCCGGATCATTATTATCCTTATTATTCCGGATGGAATATAGAACAGGATGGAGGAGCCGCTCCGTATACGAATTTTCATCATCCGAATAAGACAGTAAAAAAATGGGGGATGTTTAACGGTAATTTGTCTCTGTCGGCATCGCCGTTTCCTATTTTTGACGATCGGTCGCATTGGACGATCCCTGCCTGGACTCAAGGTTCTACCGATGGAGGATCTTCGGGTTCCCCTTTGTTTGACGCCTCAGGACTCTTGATCGGAGGACTTTCCGGTGGCAGTTCCGCCTGTGACGGCAAGAATCCGAATTCGAGCGCCGATTATTTCTTTGCCTTATATAAAAGTTGGGAATACGGACTTCAGGATTCGATTCGTTTAAAATCGTGGCTCGATCCCGATTATGAGGGAGTTACGAAATTGACAGGATTCGATCCGTTCAAAGACCATCCCATGGAAAGATTGAGCAACGCCGACTATAATGCCGGTACTCCGGACGGTTTGGTTATCACTCCCGTGGACGCACACGGTTCGGGTCATTTTTTCGGTCATAATTCTTTACAGGAAACCAATGAATTTGCGGAAGCTTTCAACCTCAAATCGGAGTCGGAATTGGTTGGGGCCTATCTGATGATTCCTCCGGTTTCGGAATTCAGCGGGACGGCGTCTCCCGTAAAAATAAATGTTTATACAGGGCGGAATGGTCCGGAGGTTTTGGTAACCGGTGTTTTGTTTAATCCTACTTATGTGATGTATGATGCATCGAAAGGCGGTTTCATGAATAATCCCGTCACTTTGAACGGAGGATACGGGTCGGAAAATTTTGTTGTTTTTCCCGGCGGCATTAAGGTCAATGGGAAATTTTATGTTTCGTATGAGATCACTTATCCTTCTGCATTTAATTTTTCGGTTTATAATACGACATTCGGCTCGAAGAAGGAAAATACAGCCTGGGTAAAGACAATTTCCGGCAAGTGGTATCCTTCGGATAAATATCCGGGACAACCGGTAACGACCTCGCTTGCTATTCAACCGGTGATAATCGGAGGGGAGTACCGGGGTGAAGAACCTCTTTCAAATCCGGATATGGTCGCATACGATCGTCAGAATAAAGTCCTGTATGTCAACGCAGAACCGGAAGAGACCGGAATTGTCACTATCTATTCTGTTACCGGCCGGACGATAAGGTCATTCCCTTTTTCCGGGCCTCAGTTTTTTACCGTAAACTCCGGCCGACGCGGCTCTGTCGGCATTGTGAGGGCGACTTCAAACATCAGAAACTCGGCAATAAAAATTATTTTTTAACCTGAAATTGTTGTGTATCAGGCTAGTAAGTGAGTCTTAATCCCCCTTGCAAATTAAAATTGAAAGCTTGATTTTTTCGGATAGTCATGACGTCGTTTCCGTCATCGAAATAGTATGCAACTCCCGGTTCAATAAATAATCCGAAATGTCCCAGCAGTTGAAAATTGATACCGACTGATCCTAAAACGGAGAATTGTAATTCTTTTACATTCAGATTTCCCGATTCGACCTTGTTATTAATTGTCTTTTTGAATTTACCGGAAATAGATTTTTCCACCATTCCACCGGCGGTAGCGTAGACGGAGAACCGTTTTTTGTCGTAAAGGGAATAAACGGCTTTTACCGGAATTCCCAGGTAATTCAGGCTGGTATTATTGGTGATTGGGGTAGTAGATACCACTTTCCCTTTAGAAGCAAGATATGTATAAACCAATCCGGTTTCCAGAGCAAAAACATCAGAGAAGTACTTTCTTACGGTAAATCCCACAGAAACAGGCAAATCGTAACTATAATCGGTTGGGAGCGTTTCGTCGACCTTTGTAGTGCTATAAACGTCGGACTGGTTTGCAAGATCTATTGATGTCAGGGGAGAAGACCCCGAATAATTGAAATTTGGAGCCGACATCTTCTCTTCATTGTAGTGCGAGCTATTATTTCCGCTTTCGAAATTTCCGGCATTACCCATTGCCAAAGCATAGGAGATTCCATTGTTTTTCTTCTTTTTCCGGGAAGTATCGTGCCACAGATTGTTGTCTGCAGTTGCATCTTTATAGAAATCAGAAGATTTTTTTTCTTGTGGAGCCGGTTGATTCGGTTCTTTTTCGGCCGTATTTTCAGTTGTTTCGGGAATAGTTTCGGATTTGGTTTTAAGAGTTGTTTCTTCCGGTTCTATAACCGGGATTTCGGTTTTTTGTGAGTGTTCCGACAAAGATGTTATCTGCGGCGCCGGTTTAATAACGGTTTGAGCGTCGGCGACTTTCTGAAGAAGGTCTTCCTGTGTGTTTTGTTCAGCCAAAAGGCTTGGATTTGACTCTATGTTTTGTATTTCAATATTATTTTCAACTATTTTTTGTTCCCTAATACTGCGATGAAGAAAAAATACTGTACCCAGGGACAGGATTACAAGGAAAGATGCGGCAACAGAAAGCCTTTTCCACAGGATCTTTGTCCTGGAGATGCTTGCTGTGGGGATCAGATCTTCCTCAATAGCAGACCAAATATGATCAGGAACCGGTTGTTCGAAATCTTTCAACCGTTCGCGGATCCGTTTACTTAACATATCATCATTCTTCTTCTTCATGCTTCCTTATATAATCTTGAACTTTTTTTACCAATATCGACTTTGCACGTGAGAGTTGAGAACGGGACGACGCTTCATTGATCCCCAGTATTTTCCCTATTTCTTTATGCGACATATCTTCTAACGTGTACATATTAAATACGGTGCGGTATCCCTCCGGAAGTTGAGAAATGAACTCCATAAGAACCCGATCCGGGATTTGTTCTATTTCTTCTTCCACATCCACATCGACATCTCTCCATTCTTCAATGGGAGAACTGTTCCTGATGTGCTCATTTTTCCTCAAATATTCCAACGATGCATTGACAAATATCTTGCTGATCCAAGCTTTCAAAGAACCTTCACCTCTGTAATCAAACGAACTGATAGAAACAAAAACCCGGATGAATCCATCATGCAAGACATCTTCCGACATTTCTTTATCGCCTGTATAGCGATAACAGATAGCCATCATCTGCCGTGAGTAGGTTTCATAAAGCCTCTTTCGTGCAATATTATCGCCCGATTTGCACTTATTTATCAGTTCTGTTTCACTCATTTTATTGTGTGGCGTCTATTAAATGCGTGAAGATACAAAACGTTGCATTAAATACGGTAAATTTTTAGAAAAATATTTATTTCCCAATCCGTGAAGCGGCATACAGCGGATAAACTTTCACGTTTTGGTAAATACCGAAATTTTCCATCGAACAACGGATTCCGTAAGTATATTCTTTCTCGGACAAGAATTGAAACATACTTTGCATAGACCCTTTTGTCCCTGATTTCACTTCGACGGGAACAATATCGGCGTTACATTGTACCACATAATCGACTTCAGCATTGCTGCCCGCTTTTTCGCGCTGCCAATAATGTAACTGTACGGGACTATTGCTTGGCGCGGATTTCAGCAATTCCAAACCTACAAACAGTTCTGCCAATGCCCCTTTGTTGACTTGTTCCAGACTTTCGGCAGTAAGAAGTTGGCTCAAATCCAACCGTAAAAAGCGTTGGTAAATTCCCGTATCCAAAGGCAGGTATTTGCGGAATTTCGTATTCATTTCGGCAGCCAACGGCAAACCATTGGCCGATGTATGCGTTACGGAATAAATAATTCCCGCAAGTTCTAATAATTCTACCGCTTCTTTTATTTGTAAACGGTTGGCATGTTGTGAAGCATGAGAATAGGTGAATTTACCGCCTGTTTGCCGTATCATGGATGCAAATACTTCACGCAGGCGTGACGAAGGCACACGTTCCTTATACTTTGAAAAATCGTCATAGAGCGAGAACATCAAATCATCCAGTACTTGCTGACATTCGATCAAGGTGCCGCCGCCGGCGTTTTTAGCTACCACTTCAGGCATCCCGCCAATAAGTATGAAACGTATTAAATGATTCAGACAGGTATGATGTACAGGCGGTGAAAAAGGATTTTCGGGTGAGGATTTTTGCAAAGCATCAGCAAGCAAATGAGCGCCCATTGCCCGTAAATATTCGTCGAATGAAAACGGATAGAGAAACATGGAACGGATGCGCCCTACACCGAACGAAGGAAGTTCCTGCAATGCAAATTCCAACAACGAACCTGCGGCGATGACATGTAATCCGGGATATTCTTCATAAAAATAACGTAATGAGGGAATTGCTGGAATACAAGCCTGGATTTCATCAAAAAATAACAATGTACGGCCTGCTACAATTGGTGTTTGATAAGCGAATGAAAGTTCGTCGCATATCCGTTTGGGGTCAAACCCGCGCTCAAATATCGCTTTTAAATTATATTTCTGGTCATCCCGCTCAAAATTGACTTCTACAAAGGAATCGAATTGCTTAGCCAATTCTCTTACTGTCGAGGATTTCCCAACTTGCCGTGCGCCCCGCAACAATATTGGCTTACGTCTTTCCGCATCCTTCCATTCCAACAAATCGTTGTCGATATTCCGTTTTAGATACATCTTATCCATAAATCCAACTGATTTAATTTACTTTTCAATGATGCAAAGATAGTTGTTTTTCTAAAAATGCCACCAATAATCATATTATATTTTCGTTTTTTATACCCAATAATCAGATTTTGTAATCTTTTTTCATACTCAATTGATTTTAGAAAAATATTACTACCTTTGCAACTGTTTTAGAACAAATTATCCTATTTAGTATGCCATGTGTCAGGTAATAAAAATCTCAAAAGGCTTGGATATTAGGTTAAAAGGAAAACCTGAGAATGTAATATTTGAGTCCGCCAAATCCGATTATTATACTGTATTTCCCGATGATTTTCCGGGTTTTTCACCAAAAATTTCAGTGAAGCAGGGAGACAGGGTACTTGCGGGTACGCCCGTGCTGTATGATAAGAATCATCCGGATGTAAAAATCGTATCCCCGATAAGTGGGGAAGTTGTCTCTGTAAATCGTGGTGAAAAGCGAAAATTGCTCAATATTGTCATCGCTTCCGATAAAGATATTGAATATCAGGATTTTGGAAAGACAGACAGACAACAATTCACTGCAGAAGCGGTGAAGCGGCAACTTTGCGAAGCCGGTATTTTCCCGTATATCAGGCAACGTCCTTACGGGTATGGAGCTGATCCGTCCGATTCGCCGCGGGATATATTTATTTCCGGTATTTATTCTTCACCATTGGCGCCTTCCGTGGATTTGATCTTAAAGGATCAGGATGCTGATTTTCAGACCGGCCTGGATGTATTGGCACAATTGACTTCCGGTAAAGTTTACCTGGGATTACTTTCGGGCTGTGATATTCCTGCATTGAAAAATGCGGAAAATGTAGAAAAAATATATTTTGAAGGGCCTCATCCTGTTGGTAATGTCGGAGTGCAGATCAATCATGTCAAGCCTGTAAATAAAGCGGAGATCGTTTGGACTGTTGATCCTGCGGACGTCTTGTTCATCGGGCGGTTATTTAATAAAGGGATTGCCGATTTTACACGTCTGGTAGCGTTGAGCGGATCTGAAATTAAGAAGACCGGATATTGTAAAATGCTCCCCGGTGGCTCGATTGATGGATTGGTGAAAAATAATGTGGCCGAGGGCAAGATCTTGCGCTACATCAGCGGAAATGTACTCACAGGTACAAAAATTGAGGGGGAAGGATCCTTGCATGCGTTTGACAATCAGATAACAGTGATTCCGGAAGGAACCGAGACCAATGAGTTCCTTGGCTGGGCTGACCCCGGCTTCAACAAATTTTCCAACAGTCGGACTTTCCTTTCCGGGTTTATTGATAAATTACTGAAGCGGGAATACGTGTTGGATGCCCGTATCAAAGGGGGAAAACGTGCGATGATCCTGTCGAATGAATACAACAAGGTATTTCCGATGGATATTTTACCGGAATTTCTTCTAAAAGCAATCATTGCTTTTGATATTGATAAGATGGAAAATCTGGGAATTTATGAAGTAATTCCGGAAGATTTTGCTTTGTGTGAGTTTGTCGATACCTCCAAGATCGAACTCCAGAGTATTGTAAGAAAAGGATTGGATTTATTATACAATGAAATGAAATGAAGTTTCTGCGAAATTATTTAGACAAAATTAAACCCAATTTTGAGAAAGGTGGAAAATTGGAGCTGTTTCGTTCTGTTTTTGACGGATTTGAAACATTCCTTTTTGTGCCCGGTAAAACATCGAAGTCGGGTGTACACATCCATGATGCCGTTGATTCCAAGCGAATTATGACTTTTGTGATTATCGCTTTGATTCCGGCTCTGCTGTTTGGAATGTATAATGTGGGATACCAGCATTATCTGGCTATCGGACAGAGTCCGGGATTTCCGGATACTTTTTTATTCGGGTTCCTGGCGGTGTTGCCCATCGTAGCGGTTTCCTATATCACCGGCCTGGGAATTGAATTTATTGTTGCTCAATGGAAAGGGCATGAGATACAGGAAGGTTTTTTGGTGTCCGGGATGTTGATTCCCATGATTGTTCCCGTGGATACTCCTCTATGGATGATTGCAATAGCAACGGCGTTTGCCGTAATATTTGCAAAAGAAGTGTTCGGAGGTACGGGATATAATATATGGAATGTAGCCCTTATCACACGGGCGTTCCTGTTTTTTGCTTATCCTTCCAAAATGTCCGGCGATCAGGTCTTTGTCCGCACAGACAGTACTTTCGGAATCGGTTCGGGACAAGTTGTCGATGCTTTTTCGGGAGCAACTCCACTCGGACAGATTGCGGCGGCGACCACCGATCCGGTGCAAATTACCGACGTTTTGGGCAATCCGTTGACTCTATGGGACTTGTTTTTGGGATTAATACCGGGTTCTATTGGAGAAACTTCAAAATTAGCAATTTTAATCGGCGCTGTTTTCCTGCTGATAACAGGCGTTGCCGCTTGGAAAACAATGCTATCCGTATTTCTGGGAGGATTCATTACCGCTCTGATATTCAATGCGATAGGAACTACTCCGGGCATGTTGATAAAACCATGTGAACACATTCTGTTAGGCGGATTTGCTTTCGGCGCCGTTTTTATGGCGACAGATCCGGTCACTTCGGCTCGTACCGAAACAGGGAAATACATTTTCGGATTCCTGGTCGGATTGTTTGCCGTTGTAATTCGTGTGTTGAATCCCGGTTATCCTGAGGGAATGATGCTTGCAATTCTTTTGATGAATTCATTTGCTCCACTGATCGATTTTTATGTGGTGGAAGCCAATATCAGGAAGCGGTTGAAACGTTCGGTTGTTAAATCTAATGATGGAGGAAAGCGTGATGAATAGGGAAAGTAATTCATATACATTGATTTACACGACAGTAGTGGTCATTCTGGTTGCGGTAGCTCTTGCTTTTGTTTCTCAGACGCTCCGTCCGCAACAGGCTAAGAATGAAGCGATTGATAAAATGCAACAAATACTGAATTCGCTCCGTATCAAAGCCGACAGTGGAAATGCAGAAGCGGAATACGAAAAACGAATTGTAGATTCATATGTTGTGAACGTGAAAGGAGAAAAAGTGGATGGCGACGCTTTTTCCACAGAACTTGCCGAAGAATTGAATAAGCCGGAAGCAGAACGGAAATATCCGGTTTATGAAGCAAAAATTGATGGAAAAACAAAATATATCCTGGCGATGCGTGGCGTCGGCCTTTGGGGGCCGATCTGGGGATTTATGACTTTGGATGATGATAAAAATACCGTTTTTGGAGCCTCTTTCGGACATTCCGGTGAAACTCCGGGTCTGGGAGCTGAAATTGACAAACCGGGTTTTGGAAAAGAATTTATTGGAAAAAAATTCTTTAACTCTGATGGAAAATTTGTTTCAATAGCAATTGTCAAGCCCGGAAAGACCGTTCAGGGACAAGATTATGTCGATGGTATTTCCGGAGGAACGATTACCAGTCAAGGGGTAGATGCGATGCTATTAAACAGTATTGGAGTATACATCGAATTTTTAAAAAAATGATGACTTCCGTTAAAAATATGCTAAACATAAATTATGGGACTTTCAGAAAATAATAAAAAAATATTACTTGGCCCGTTGGGGAAAAATAACCCGATTTCGGTTCAGATGTTGGGTATTTGTTCCGCATTGGCTGTCACCAGTAAGTTGGAACCGGCTATCGTGATGGCCGTTTCTGTAACCGTAGTGACGGCATTTTCCAACTTGGTGATCTCCCTGTTAAGGAATACAATTCCGTCCAGGATCCGCATCATCGTCCAATTGGTTGTAGTTGCAGCTTTGGTTACGATAGTCAATGAAGTTTTGAAAGCCTTTGCTTACGACGTCAGCAAGCAACTTTCCGTATTTATCGGATTGATCATTACCAATTGCATCGTAATGGGGCGATTGGAAGCTTTTGCTTTGGGAAATAAGCCAGGACCGTCTTTTCTCGATGGTATCGGTAACGGATTGGGTTATGGACTGATCCTGATTGTTGTAGGATTCTTCCGTGAGTTGTTGGGATCCGGAACTTTGCTGGGTTTCCAGGTTATTCCTCAATCGTTTTACGATATGGGTTATGCTAACAATGGTCTTATGATCCTGCCTCCGATGGCATTGATCGTTGTAGCGTGTATTATCTGGTTTCAGAGATCAAAAGACAAAGATTTACAGGAAAAATAAGAAATTATGCAAGACATATTAAGTACTTTCGTCCGTTCCATCTTCATAGACAATATGATTTTTGCCTATTTTCTGGGGATGTGTTCGTTTCTGGCGGTTTCAAAGAATGTAAAAACAGCTATGGGATTAGGTATTGCCGTGGTGTTCGTACTTGCGGCGACTCTTCCGCTGAACTACCTGTTGGAAGTTTATGTGCTTAAACAGGGAGCTCTGGTTTGGTTGAGCCCTGAATTTGCCAATGTCGATCTGAGTTTCCTTGGCTTTATACTTTTTATCGCAGTTGTCGCCTCGTTTGTGCAATTGGTAGAAATGGTAGTGGAAAAATTCAGTCCGTCGCTGTATGCATCCCTGGGTATTTTTCTTCCGTTAATAGCCGTAAATTGTGCTATTTTGGGAGGAGCTTTGTTTATGCAACAAAAGGCATTTCCCAATCTGGGAGTTGCTACGGTATACGGTCTTGGTTCCGGTATCGGATGGATGCTTGCAATTGTAGGAATGGCTGCAATTCGTGAAAAATTGCAATATTCGGATATTCCCAAACCCTTGAAAGGGCTGGGTATTGCATTTATCCTCACGGCTTTAATGGGAATAGGTTTTATGAGTTTTTCAGGTATAAAAATTTAATTATGATATCCGGAGGTTTAACAATTGCTACCAGCGTGGTAGTTTTCCTTGTGGTTACATTGCTTCTTGTGTTGGTTCTGTTGTATGCGAAAACAAAACTGACGCCGTCCGGTAATGTTAAAATAGTCATTAATGACGAAAAAGAGATAGAAACTCCTATGGGAGGAACTGTTTTGTCTACTTTACAGGCGAATGGAATATTCCTTTCCAGCGCTTGTGGAGGAGGAGGTACCTGTGGACAATGCCGGTGCCGGGTATTGGAAGGTGGCGGAGAAATTTTACCGACGGAAACCGGTTTTTTCAACAGGAAACAGGTCAAAGATCACTGGAGACTTGGTTGTCAGACTAAAGTGAAAGAAAATATGGAAATCCGGGTGTCGGATGAAGTTTTTGGCGTTAAATCCTGGGAATGTGAAGTGGTTTCCAATTACAATGTGGCTTCTTTTATCAAGGAATTTGTTGTGAAACTTCCTGACGACGAACGACTGAATTTCAAGCCGGGTTCTTATATCCAGATTGAAGTCCCGGAATACGATGTTCAATTTTCCGGTTTTGATGTTGAGGCTCGTCCCGGAACCGGCGATGCAGACCGTTTCAGGCCGGAATGGGATAAATATAAAATGTGGGGATTAGCTCATAAAAACAATGAAAAAAACATGCGTGCTTATTCCATGGCAAATTATCCTGCCGAAGGAAATATCGTTATGTTGAACGTCCGCATTGCTACTCCTCCGTTTGACCGGGCTACCGGAACCTGGAAAGAAGGTGTTCCGCCCGGCATGTGTTCCACATTTATATTCAATCTCAAGCCCGGAGATAAGGTGCGGGTATCGGGGCCTTATGGTGATTTTCATATTCTGGATACAAAACAGGAAATGTTATACATCGGAGGAGGAGCCGGTATGGCGCCTTTGCGTTCGCAACTGTTGCACCTGTTCCATACCTTGAAAACAACAGACAGGAAAGTCTCCTACTGGTATGGCGCCCGTTCAAAAAATGAGATTTTCTATGAAGAAGATTTCCGCGCCATCGAAAAAGAATACTCTAATTTTACATTTAACATAGCATTAAGCGAACCGCTTCCGGAAGACAACTGGACCGGTTATGTCGGGTTTATTCATCAGGTCATTTTTGATAATTATCTCAAAGAGCACGATGCTCCGGAAGATATAGAATACTATATGTGTGGCCCCGGTCCGATGGCGAATGCAGTAAAGACGATGCTTGATAAGCTTGGAGTGCCGCCGGAAATGCTGATGTTTGATGATTTTGGCTGATGGAAGCGGATTTTTATGTAAGTTTGTAAGCAAAAAAACAAGGATGTGATTTCATGAATAGAGCAACATATTATAATTATATTGAGGAACGGCTCATAACCCTTTGTACACGGGTTGAGTTGAGGGGGAAGATAAATATTCTTGACTATCACATCCATTCGGAAAACTTTTACCGGGATTTATTTAATAAACTATATACGTGGAATCTTGAAAATCTAAATTCTCAGATTCATAATGTAGAGGCTATTGATCTTGTTGATAAAAGAAATAACATTGTCATTCAAGTATCTGCTACCAATACAAAATCAAAAATTGATAATTCTTTAAGCAAGTTTTCTTTGTCCTCATCGGAATATAGCGGCTTTAATTTTAAGTTTATCTCTATTGCAAAGGATGCTAACGATCTGAGAAGTCAATCATATAATCCGCCTACGGGACTTACGTTCGTTCCTGCTACAGATATATACGATACAAGGTCTATATTGCAAGATATATATAATCTGGATATAAATACATTTGAAATCATATATCAACTGATCAAAAGTGAACTTGGGAGGGAAACAGATGCTTTAAGGCTGGAATCAAATCTATCATCAGTAATCAATATCCTTTCAAAAGAAAATTTGGCGGCAATTAATCCCAATATGAATATAAACATTTTTGAGATTGAGCGAAAAATAGATTTTAACAACCTTAATACATCAAAAGAAATCATAAATGATTATAAACTGTACCATCATATAGTAGATAAGATATATTCGGAGTTCGACAAATCCGGATGTAACAAAAGTATCTCGGTTCTTAATTCAATAAAGAGCGAGTATATTAACCATTTGTCCAAATTGTCTGGCGATGAGTTATTCAGTCTCATTATTTCAACTATTTCGGAGAGAATACTTCAAAGTTTCAATTTTAAAAAAATACCTCAGGAAGAAATGGAAATGTGTGTTGGTATACTTGTGGTAGATGCTTTTATACGATGTAAGATTTTCAAAAATCCTAATGATTACAACTATGCTACTACCTGATAATATTCATCCTGAAAATAGCGTTTATTATAATGGCGCCATTGTATTGGAACTGATACAGCAATATAAGTGCATTCAACTTACAGAATTATATTTTCTTGTCAAAGAGAAAAAGGAGATGAGTTACCCAATCCTGATTTTATGTCTGGATTGGCTTTACTTACTGAATGTAGCCATTATAAATAAGAAAGGAGAAGTTTGTTTATGTTCTTGAGATCTTTAATAATATCAACCCCAACGGAAGTCATTAGAGAAATTTCCTTTCATAAGGGAATCAATCTTATTGTTGATGAAAGTGAAGAACAAATAACCGGAAATAATGTCGGTAAAACGACGGTTCTTCGTTTAATCGACTTTTGTCTGGGTGGAGATGCTAAAGATATTTATATTGATCCGGAAAATAAAAAAACAGAATACACGCTTGTTAAAGACTATTTGATAAAATACAAAATTATCATAACTCTTACTTTAGGGGCAGGAACAGAAGGAGATAATGAAGATGTTGTTATAAAGAGAAATTTTCTGTCAAGAAAAGACGTTATCCGGGAAATAAACGGAGAGTTTATCACCAAAGAAGATTTTGAAAATCGGCTATCAGAATTGTTATTGCCTGATCTTCAAAAAGACAAGCCGACATTCCGGCAAGTTATTTCCCACAACATTCGTTATAGCGATCTGAGAATTTCCAAAACATTAAAGACTCTTGATTTTAATACAACAGATGCTGAGTATGAAACGCTATATTTGCATTTGTTTGGTTGTGATTTCAAATCGGGAAATGACAGGCAGCAGATTTTAGAAAAAAT
This sequence comes from Dysgonamonadaceae bacterium, assembly GCA_031267385.1. Lineage (GTDB taxonomy): Bacteria > Bacteroidota > Bacteroidia > Bacteroidales > Azobacteroidaceae > BNXB01. The sequence goes on from JAIRZF010000002.1 coordinate 14,111, forward strand.
AAAAACGGAAACTACCTATAAAAAACGGTTGGAAAAGAATCAGTTCCGTAATGAATATGAAGTCCTTTTAGATTGGATTAACAGTCAGATAGAAGTTTTGAATAAAAAGAAATCCGAATTAAACATCAATGAGAATTTTGAATCGGATATAAATTCATTAAACGAAGTTAAATATTCCGTAAACTCAATAAGTTCGGAAATTGCATCATTGAATCTACGAAAAAATATTATTTTAGATGCAGAGCAAGATTTTGAATCCCAGAGGTCAGATATAGACACGCATGTATTGAGGACTATATACAGGCAAGCAGCCTCATTAATTCCAAATTTACAGAAAAAATTTGAAGAGTTGGTCGTGTATCATAATCAAATGCTTGTTCAGAAAATTAAATTTATAACTCAAGATATACCTCTTATAGAAAACAGGATCCAAGAAAAGAACAAAGAACTTGTTTCTTTTCTCTCCCAAGAACAAATTCTATCCGAAAAAATCACGCAATCGGATACTTTTGAAGAATTGGAAACTATTATACAGGAATTAAATGATTTATTCAAGAAAAAGGGAGAATATGAAAATATTATAAGTCAAATATCCGAAGTAGAAGCAAATATCAATGAGTTAAATACAGAATTGAAAGAAATTGATGAACAGTTATTTTCCCCCGATTTTGAATCCATTGTAAGAAGTCAACTTAAAAAATTCAATCGATTCTTCGGAGACATATCAAGCCAGTTATATGGAGAACAATATGTAATAACGTACAATATTGTAACCAATCGGCAAGGGCAAAAAACTTATAAATTCAGTTCTATCAATGTCAATCACAGTTCAGGTAAAAAACAAGGAGAAATATCCTGCTTCGATATGGCATATACCTTATTTGCCGATGAAGAAAAAATATCATGTCTTCATTTTCTTCTGAATGACAAGAAAGAATTAGTTCATGATAATCAACTGATAAAAATAGCAGAAACAGTTAATAAAAATGATATTCAGTTTGTTGCGTCTATACTCAAAGACAAACTTCCTGCCGAATTAAATAAAGAAAAATACTTTGTAGTTAAATTGTCACAAGACGACAAACTATTCAGGATAGAAAACCGGTAATCTCTTAAAAACAAATTATGAACATATGAAACCTGAAGATTTACAACAAAATGACGAGCCTGAAGGGCGAACGTACGAAAGTGAAGTGAAAAAATACGCATTTGTGTCTAAACGTGCGTTGGAAGCCGACCATATCGGCTATTGTTACCGGGATTATCCTGAAACGAATATCGACAGCGGTTGGCGCTTTCTTTATGGGGATGAAGATGAAGATTATCTTGAAATTCCGGATAATTGCGTCTCAGTCTACCCGGAAGAAATGCTTTCCATTAATCCGGCCCTGGATATTATATTATCGGCGTCGATAAGCCATGAGTTCGAATGGGATGACGAACAACAGGCATACGTGGAAATCTTGGAAAATTAGAGATAAATGTCGTCATAATCCGGAATATCGTTCAAAAAACTACACGTACCGCTATTGAAATCGACCTTACAACAATAATGTTGTAACCCGTTGCTCACGATTAACCAGGGAACCTGTAATTTCATGTTGTATCGGCTGATCTGGTCGAATGTATCCTGATTGATTGCTATTTTAGGCGATTTATATTCAATGATCAGGACGGGTTTCAGGAATTTGTCGTACAACACCGTGTCGCAGCGTTTTTTTATATTGCCGAGTTCAATTTGTATTTCGTTAGCCAGTAAAGATTCCGGAAATTTTTTATATTCAATCAGGTAATTTATAAAATGTTGGCGGACATACTCCTCCGGGGTAAGGCGGGTATATCGTCTTTTCAAGCGATCAAAAACGTATTGTTTACCGTCTTGTTCCCTTGTTCGCAACTCCAATGGAGGAAGATTTAATCCGGACATGAATGGTTTTATACTTTTTTTATGTAACTTTGTAGAACATTTTTCCGTCCCAAAATTACTCAAATATGAAGACAAAACAAGAAATAGTAGATAATTGGTTGCCTAGATATACCAAAAGGCCGTTAAAAGATTTTACAGAATACATATTGCTGACAAATTTCAACAAATATGTTGACATATTTGCCGAGTATTATAAAGTCCCGATCTTAGGGAAAGACGCCAATATGCCCAATGCCTGTGCGGATGGTATTACAATCATTAATTTTGGTATGGGGAGTGCGAATGCGGCAACTATAATGGATTTGTTGAGCGCGGTGAAACCTAAAGCCGTACTTTTCCTCGGGAAATGCGGAGGAGTTAAAAAACACAATTCTTTGGGCGATTATATTCTGCCGATTGCAGCGATCAGGGGAGAGGGTACCTCAAACGATTATTTTCCGCAGGAAGTTCCTTCGTTACCGGCATTCAACCTTTTGCGTTCAGTTTCTACAACGGTCAGAGATAAAGGAAAAGACTATTGGACAGGAACAATTTATACTACGAACCGCCGGGTTTGGGAATTTGACGAAAGTTTCAAAGAATACCTGCGTAAGATTCGCGTAATGGGAGTGGATATGGAAACAGCCACCCTTTTTACCGTGGGTTTTGCAAATCAAATTCCGACGGGAGCATTGTTGTTGGTAAGCGACCAGCCAATGATCTCCGAAGGTATTAAAACAGACAAAAGCGACCGGATCGTCACCACAAATTTTGTTGAAGAGCATGTGATGATCGGAATAAAATCCCTGAGGAATATTATTGATCATAAACAAACCGTTAAGCACCTGCGTTTTTAGTGGTAAAATGGCAAAAGATCTGACATTTGATGAAATAAAAAGAAATATTCTGCAGAAAAATTTTGTGCCGGTCTACCTGTTTCAGGGAGAGGAAGATTATTTTATTGACCGGCTGACTGATGCTTTACTGGAAAACGTGCTGAATGAATCCGAACGTGATTTCAATCAAACTTTGCTTTACGGCTCCGATTCCGACGTTGCTGCCGTTATGAATGCCGCCCGTCGTTTCCCGATGATGGCGGAGAGGCAACTCGTCGTTGTCAGGGAAGCTCAAAGCCTCAAAAATATCGATGAATTATCATATTATGTGTCCAATCCGTTGAAATCTACCGTTTTGGTTTTGAACTATAAACACGGGAAGTTGGACGGACGAAAAAAACTCGCTTCGGAAATAGGTAAAACAGGAATTGTTTTTGAGTCAAAAAAATTGTACGACAATCAAGTCCCTACATTCATCAATTCCTATCTTCAACCGAAACAGGTTACGATCGACGGAAAATCGGCTCAGTTACTGGCTGATTATCTGGGCGTAAACCTCAATAAATTAACCGGGGAACTTGAAAAACTGTGTATTTCATTACCTGAAGATCAGCGTCGTATCACTCCGGAATTGATTGAAAAAAATATTGGCATCAGTAAGGATTATAACAATTTTGAGCTACAGGATGCTCTTGCTGTGCGGGATATACTGAAAGTCAACAGGATCGTAAATTATTTCCAGTCCAATCCGAAGAGCAATCCTTTTATTGTAACAATGACCGTTCTGTTCAATTTTTTCTCCAATCTGATGATTTGTCATTATGAGCAGGATAAAAGCGAAAACGGCAT
>JAIRZF010000025.1 GCA_031267385.1 Dysgonamonadaceae bacterium
ATGATATTTACCAATACTTTTTGAAAATAGAACAGTGTAAAGTTTTATCTGAAAAATTGATTCTAAATGGCGATGTTAAAGTTGAAAGAAATGCGGACGGTACCGGAGAATTGTTTGCAAAAGCTGTAGGGAGCGGTCAAATGATTAAATTTAAGATTTCGGAAAATCAATTAATTGTGTTTTCCAAAAAAGATACCATTCAACACCCGTATTTGGAAAAACTTTTTGAATGGGCTAACGGCGTTCGTTTATACGCTTTCGGCACACCGCTTGGAAAAGACAGTGGATTTGCTATTAACGACATAAATCAATTGCAAGTTAATCCGCGTGACACAAATAGTGTTGCCGCTTTATTTGTGAAAGGAGTAAAAGATTTTGGCGAGGGTTTTCGGAATGATATTATAGAATTGATGGGTAAAATAGGATATGATTTAAATCTTATTAATGTTGCTCCAAATCCTGACGCAGGAATTATTCCAACAGGATTACCGCTCCAAATGATTTATGTCGTTGAAAAAGGCAGAACGGCAATGATTTTTCAACCGGAAATGTCTCAGGGAATGTTCCGTGCTTTATCATTACTTATACAAATAAGGTATAATATACGGAAAAAAATTTCAACTACCGTCCTCGTTGACGATATTGGAGAAGGACTTGATTTTGAACGCTCTTCGGGTGTTATTAAAGTAATTGTTGATGCTGCCGAAAATAGTGATATACAGTTTATTATGTCTACGAATGACAGGTTTGTCATGAACGGCGTTCCCCTTAAATATTGGCAGGTAATCAAACGTAAAGGAGGCGAATGTGTTATTTATAACTATGGTAATTCAAAGGATATTTTTGACGAATTTGAATTTACGGGATTATCCAATTTTTCTTTTTTATCTACCGATTTTATTTCTCAGGAATTGGAATCTAAAACAGATGCGGTCAAATGAAGAAAATAGCCTTATTTGTTGAAGGGCAAACCGAGCAAATATTTATTCAAAAGTTAATTGAACAAGTGATTAGCCCCAATAAAGTAACCGTAAGTACCTATCAACTTAGAGGCGGCGCCAAGCATACAAGAAATCTGATTATGCTTAAAACTCAAACCATCACTCAACAAACAGATTATTACTTTGCAATCTATGACTGTGGATTACAACTTATATACAGATATACCAAGAATAAAAACAAAGTTCATCGCATAGTAAATGCGTTAGATTATGCAAATTTATATATTAACGTTAAGCAAAGAAATAACAGTCTTGCAGAGTTACTTACACATCTGGACAGCGTATTCCCCTGATTATCTTGTTTAAGAACAGTTGCATTTGACTCAATCCTGATTGCGGGGCGTCAAAGTCCATTTTTTTGTAGAAATAACTTTCCACGACTATTGATATAGGCTTGTCGATATATTTCGTTGGCATTGGAATTAAAACTTTCCCATCTTTTCCCATCTTCGCTTTTTCATTAGGAAATACAAGAAAATTTCCTTGCATTAATATACCATTTTCTCTTGCATCTTCCAGGTCTGCCCAATCATCAAAGTCCGATGTATAATGCTCATAATAATACAGCCGGAGCAGGCTTATTTGTTGGCTTTCTTCAATGTGTTGAGATAACGCATTGCTGATCGAAGACTCTTTCCTCTAATTTCGTCAATGGAAATCCGGGACATTCAAAAAAATGTTAAATCTTTTAACCGGCAATAATATAATTTGACAAGTGAAATAATTATAACTAAATTTGTGACAAAATTGAAGGTTATGGAAACGACTGGAATATTTATCGAACATAATGCAAAAGGAATACCAACATTTGCTCGTATTGACTTGGAAAAATATGGAGAAAAACTCAAAGATTTTTTCATTTCCGAAGGGATAATCGTGAATGAATCACCTTACGATCCTGAATTTGTCGCCAAAATCAGAAGAGCCGAAAAACAACCGTCAAGAAAAGTAGATTTAAAAAAATATGGAATTTCTATTTAAAGACGAAGCGGAATTCGACTTGGGTTACTGGTATCGAACCGATAAAAAAATCATAAAAAAAATCGAATCGCTTCTTAGATCCATGAAAGAAACTCCTTTTGAGGGAATTGGTAAACCGGAAGCATTAAAAGAAAATCTGTCAGGGTATTGGTCAAGAAGAATTAACAGAGAACATCGCATTTTGTATAAAGTAGATAATGAGATAATTACTATCTATTCCTTTCGTGGTCACTATGAAAAATAATGTTTTTTATTGAGGGTAGGTTTCTAAAATTCTATTAAACATAACAATAATATCATTCCTATTTAAATTATGTTAAATTTAATATACGTTTGCCCTGCCCCCACAACCCATCATATTGCTCATGTCATTTAATTTAATAGGTATCCACTTTGCGCCTTCCGTTCCCAGTTTTATGTACCCATTCTCGCCAAAAATGTATTTTATTTCATTACCTCTCCTTTTGTATCTATTTTTGGCAAAAATGAGCCTTTCCGAAAAACTCATTCCATCATACATTTGTGACAGGAAATGAAAAATATATTCATTTCACAAAGAGAACAGGAACGCTTTTATTCAATCAGTAATCTTTACAAATTATGCAAAAAACATCTGGTGATCCGAATCGACAAATGTTCAGGCTTTACCGGTTCAGGCAAATCGGCTCGTGGCCTAAAAAGTCGATGTTAATGACATTTTTTCTCCTTTTAACCTTTCTGCCCGTTACCGGTATTTTGCTACCCATTTTTTGTATCACCGGATGTACCGGTAACGACAATGTACTGAAAAACAGTGAGATTGTAAATGACGGGAAAACAGTAAACACAAAAGCGTTGCAAAAAGCAATTGATGAATGTTCAAAAAACGGGGGGGGTATCGTATCCCTCCCCGAAGGAAAATACCTGACCGGAACAATTATCCTGAAAAACAATGTAAATCTCCATTTGGAAAAAGGCGCAGTCATTCTCGGTAGCCGTGAAATCATTGATTATCCGGATAAAGGAAGAAGAAAAGCATTGATCTTTGCCGAAAACGCAAAAAATATAGCGATCACGGGAGAAGGTGAAGTAAACGGTAACGGCGACGCTTTCACCCGCGAAAACAATGCCCCCAACCGTCCTACACTGATACTTTTTTTCGATTGCGAGAAAGTAAATATAAGCGACGTCAAAATGAGCAGTTCCGGATTCTGGACTTCCCGTTTTGTCCGGTGCGACGGGGTAAATATCTCCCATGTAAACGTGGAAGGTCATGCCAATTGGAATAACGACGGGTTTGACATTGAAAGTAAAAATGTAATCGTTTCCGATTGTGTTCTGGACACCGACGACGATGCCATTTGCCTGAAAAGTGAAGACCCGGATTATGTAGTTGAAAACATTACCGTAACAAACTGCAAACTGGCTTCCAACTGCAATTTTATCAAATTCGGAACAGCCAGCGCAGGTGGTTTTCGTAATGTCAGAATTTCCAATTGTACACTGTATAAATGCAGTAAATCCGTTTTCCGGTACTGGGAACAAACAGTTCCGGGAGTAACCAATCCAATCACAGGGATAGCCGGTATTGCACTGGAAGTGGTAGATGGAGGATTTATGGAGGACGTTACCATCTCCGATATTATTATGGAAGATGTACAAACACCTATCTTCATCCGTTTGGGAAGACGTAAAAATTCCGACAACTCTTATCTGAAAGATATTTCCATCAAAAACATCACGGCATCATCCGTCAGTTACATTGCAAGCTCCATCACCGGAGTACCGGATCTTCGAGTTGAAAACGTGGAAATAAGCGATATAGATCTGAAATTAAAAGCCGGAGGAAAAGCATCCGATACAATGGCAGAAGTTCCGGAAGCAGAAAATCAATATCCGGAAAACAGAATGTTTGGAGTAATGCTTCCCGCTTACGGGTTTTACATACGTCATGCAGACAATATACTATTTAAAAACATCAAATTATCTGCCGTAAATGGAATTGAAGAACGCCATGCTGTCGTTGCAGACGACGTTACAAGCCTGAAAATAGAAAACTCTACGATTCAATCTCCCGATGGGAACAAGGCCGTTTTCCTGCTGAAATCGTGCGAAAAAATCAACTTAAGCAGGAATACATACAGCAACCCGTCGTCGGTTATAGTAGAGAAAGAAAATACTCCGGATTCGGAAGTAGATGACGAGCGTAAAACAACGGTTACGTTACGATGAGAAAACATCCTCCATTACAAATTAATACGAAAAAATAAATTTTCTAACTATAACATTAATTTATATGAAAAGTAAATCCATGAAAGAAAACACAAAACAGGTAATCTTAAATCTAAGATTTGTAATAATGATATTGCTTCTTTGCAGTATGTCTGTTGAATCCTTCGGGCAAACGCCATCTGCAAGAGAAATATCAGGTATTGTAACGGATGCTTCGGGTGAAGCTCTTATTGGCGTAAGCGTAATAGAAGTTGGCACAAACAATGGCGTTATTACGGATATGGACGGGCATTATAAGATTTTGTCCGTACCACCTGTCACACTTCGTTTTAGCTATTTAGGATATGAACCTGTAGATATAAAATTGACGGGACAATCCGTTGTCAACGTTACGATGAGTGAATTGAGGACAGATTTGGACGAAGTAGTCGTTGTGGGTTATGGAACTGTTAAGAAGCGGGATCTGACCGGTTCCGTTGCTTCCATCAGTTCTGAGAAACTGCGGCAAAGTCCAGCATTGTCGGCCGCAGAAGCTATACAGGGAAAAGTAGCGGGTGCGCTGGTCGCGAATACAGCCTGGACGCCCGGCGCCACACCTTCCATTTTGATTCGGGGAAAACGTTCGATCAATGCCAGTAACGACCCTCTGTATGTGATTGACGGGATTCCGGTTTCTACCGCGCCCGCCATGTTTTCGGTAGGAGATATCGAATCCATAGACGTATTGAAAGATGCTTCCGCAACGGCAATATACGGTTCGCGGGGCGCTAACGGCGTAATTCTGATTACCACAAAAAAAGGAAAAGCCGGGAAAACCCAGTTAAGCTACAACGGCTATTATGGCGCCCAGACCATTCAAAACAAACAGGAATTGATGAATGGAGCCGAATTTGCCGAGTATGTAAGAGAATCGCACCGGGCGGCGGGGCTATATGATTCACCGGTACCCAACATAGACCTCGATAAAACACTCACGTCTTTCACCGGGGATGCTTATACGTGGGAATCAATCGCTATGGCCTATGATGAAAACGGTAATTACGACCCTTCGAAAGTTCGGTCAGGAGCTTTATGGTGGAAAGAGGTTGAACGCACAGGGATTGTAACCGACCATCAATTAAATGCAAGGGGAGGAACTGAGAACGCCCAATATTCGCTGGGAGTTACCTACTACAAGAACGAAGGGATATACAAGCAGCAAGATTATTCGCGCTATTCGGTTGATGCAAGTATTGATTTTGAGGCAACCAAGTGGCTGAAAATCGGCGGTAATACGCATTATATAAATTCTTCGCAAAATAGGGGCACCGCTTTTCAGAGTTCATGGAGAGTCAACCCATTAGGACGGTTATATAATGACGATGGAACGCCTACTCTGATGACTTCGGGAACAGATACCCAATGGTGGAATCCGTTACAGTATCTGGAACCCAATGCCGTAGTCAATCCATTGAAAATCCACCGGTTTATGGGGAGCTATTATGGCGAAGTCAAGTTGCCGCTCGACGGTCTTCGTTATCGGGCCAATCTCGGTATAGACTTCCATTCACGTCAAGACTATTCATTTGCATCGGCCAATGCCCGGACAGCCACATTGAGTCTGGCGTCGAATGCTACTCAGGATACGTATGCCTATACGATTGAAAACCTGCTGTATTACGATAAACAATTCGGCTCACATTCATTCAACGCCACCCTGTTGCAGTCCGTACAGGAAAACAAGGCGCAAAGCCTCAGTATAACGGGTCAGGACTTTCCTTCCGACGATCTGCTGTATAACGATATGGCGTCGGCAGCTCTCATTACGGCATACGACTCCAATAATCAGGT
>JAIRZF010000038.1 GCA_031267385.1 Dysgonamonadaceae bacterium
TTGTTAAAGTAATAGAATACTATAATCGTTTATTTGACGACAAAATAGATTTTAATATACAAAAAGAATTCAAAACCATTGACGTTATTGCAGGTGATATTCCGCTGTTCACACACCCCGATTCATACATTTTTGAGGAAAATTCTAATCCGTCACCGTCGTTGTTCTCCCACGAAATAGGACACCGCGCTTTTTGGTATATTGAGGGAGAATTGGGCATTAAATTCAATGGATTGTCGATTATTCACATGGGATTACTTGAATATTTTACCGTATCGTTCAATAATTCTCCTGTTGTAGGGGAAGACTTCTTACCCCAAAAATTGATAAGAGATGCGTCGCAACCGTACAAATATCCATTAGACAATTCATTTACACTCAGAAACACATTCCAGCTTATGGAAGAATCCTTTCCGACAAAAATCCAACATCCGGAAAGCAATATTTCAAAATATTTATCAGCCTGCTATGCTTCCTATAACGATTATATATTGGACAATATTTATGACAATCATAGAGGCGGTATGGTTTTGACAAGTACATTATGGCGAATAAGGCAACAAATCGGACAGGACAAAATCGACAAATTAGTGGCGCAAACTATTTTAAACCTGAATAATTATTTAAACAAACGGATGGAGTTTTATCAATCGGCGGATGCACAACAGGATATGATTGATTGGTACGATGTTTTTTATGGTTTAATTCAAAAAGATAAGGAGCTGTTTGAAGGTCAAAATATTCAAGTCATTACCAATGAATTTAGTCGAACAGGATACCCCGTTGATATGGTAAAATATTAATGCCCAACCGAAGTCGGGGCGGATTTCAAACCTGCCCTTGACAGCGATTGGGCTTTGATAAATTGGACGAAGGATATGTCGATTTCAAAGGAAACAGGTATTATAACTGTAATATGAAACTGAAATTTGACGAAATAATAGAAGGAAAATGGATAGAATGATTATGAATCTCACAGCAAAACAGAAAGAGTGTTTGGAAGTGATGGAAAACGCTTCCTTTGTAGAATTGACAACGATTGACAATCAGGGGTTCCCTTCGACGCGAGCCATGTTGAACCTTCGGAACAAACAGCAGTATCCGAAACTTTTGGAACTGTACAGCACGGAAAATAATCCGCTTACGGTTTACCTGACCACCAATACGAGTTCCGAGAAGATGCGGGAAATTACAGGAAATAAGAAGTCATGCCTTTATTTCTGTCAGCCGGAATCTTTCCACGGTATCCTGTTGCAGGGAACAATCGAACAGGTAACGGATAAAGCGTTTAAACAGAAAGTCTGGCAGGACGGTTGGGAAATCTATTATCCGGATGGCGAAGAAGACTATTCCGTTTTGCGGTTTGTGCCGGATAAGCTGAAAACCTATGCCGATTTTCAAGTAGATATGGAAAAAATATAAAACAAAAATTGCGAAAGCATTAACGCGCTGCTTATCGGTCAGGAACTTTCGCAGGGCGAACGACTCGTGCAACTCAACGCGGTGGCAATTACGCAAATGAAATCGCTGACAGACAATCGGAATTTAACGAAAGGGCTGAAATAACAATATTACGGAAGAAAGGAAACATCACGAAATATATTTATCAGACCCGCGAAAAACGGGACATGTAAAATTGAAAACAGTTTTAAGAATACCTGTCAAAAAAGCATAATAAAAAAATTATGGGTAAGTATAAAGACTTTACTATATCGGTACACGACAAAGAATTGGCTGAACTCAAGGCAAAATTAGCCTCTGTGAGATTTCCACGGGAAGACCGGTTTGAAAAAAATTGGGACTTGGGAATTTATTCTCCCGAATTTGGCAAACTAATCAATTATTGGATCAATGAGTACGATTGGAAGAAGCACGAAGCGCAGTTGAACCGGTTTCATCAATACAAGGTAACCATTGACGGCATTGACATCCATTTTATTTGGGAAAAAGGAGAAACACAAAATTCCATTCCGGTCATTTTTTCTCACGGTTGGCCGGACAGTTTTTTACGATATACCAAAGTAATCCGGTCATTAACGCAAAAACGCATATTGGCCGACAAATCGGAACTGTCTTTCGACGTCATTATTCCCTCGGTAATCGGATTCGGATTTTCCGGTTATTCAAACGGTGTTTCCATTAATAATGAATCAATCGCTGATTTTTGGTGCAAGCTGATGACGGACAAGCTGGGATATCAACGGTTTATCGCGGCAGGAGGAGATGTCGGTTCCGGAATCACACGCTATCTTGCCAAAAATCATCCGGAACATCTATACGGAATCTATTTGAACGATGTCGGATTAATACGCGATTTGATGACGTATCGGGATGACTTGACGGATGAAGAGAAACTGTATTATGAAACCGTTTCAAAATGGATGAAAGAAGAAGCGGGATACATGAATATCCAGTCCACAAAGCCCCAAACCCTTGCGTTTGCACTGTCGGATTCGCCGGTCGGTTTAGCCGCCTGGATTTTTGAGAAATTTCATTCGTGGGGAGACTGGAAGTCGTGCCTTTCCTACGAAGACGTCATCACCAACATCATGATTTACTGGCTTACAAATACCATTTATACGTCGTGCCGGATTTATCACGAAAACAGCAATCACCTTACGCCCGTTGGCGATATAACGGCTCCGGCCGGCGTTTCGCTTTTCTCAAAAGATATTAATTTGCCGCCAAAATCATGGATAGAGAAACATTTAAACTTAGTCCATTTTTCACATATAGAAAGCGGCGGACATTTTACAGCGATGGAAAATCCGGATGCATATTGCGAGGATTTCGTGAAGTTTGTTCAATTGCTGAAATTATAAAATGTTTCGTAAACCGGACATTGACGAATGACGGTTTTGCATACGCATGACGTTACTGCGGGGGCGAAAAATTTTTCGCCCCCGCACCGCATCTATACAATTACCAGACAGGATAATAAACAATGATAAAACCAAACCTGCTCCGGAAGCCGGCTTTAAATCCACTTTAGCAGTAACCTTTTTAACTGAAATTTTGGAAGTACTGCATCACTGCAATAGAAAAAACGACTAAAAACCCTCCTCGTCCCGGAAATAGTTATTAGCCGTTTTTATTCTCTCAAGATGCAGAGGTACAATATCCTTTTGAATTGGAAAAATAAAAATCGAAAAAAAACTTACCTTTGCCCATGGTTTTTAACGGAATAATGGATAAAGTTATGAAAACAGTAACAGTACCTTTTCGGGAGGATTTATTGCAGCAGATAGATAAATTTGCTACGGATAATGTTCGTTCGCGGGATGATATTATAGTAGAAACAACAAGAATATATGTCGAACGGGAACTGAAATTAGTATTAGACACAAATATTTTCATTTCGTCGTTTTTTTGGGGTGGTAATCCAAGAGCAATCATAAAGCGGATTATTATCGGGCAGGATATATTATATACTTCCGAAGTAATTCTCAAAGAAACGGCAGGTGTGCTGATGCGTCCTAAATCTAGTGTTGACGAGCAGATAAAAGAAGGTCAATTTCCGTCTCCGGTTTGGATTTTCAAAGACGATTTTAATCACTACCTTTGCGGGCAGAATAACAAATAATCATATAAATATATGGCTGACGATAAAAAAATTATTTTTTCGATGGTGGGCGTGAGTAAGACTTTCCCTCCACATAAACAGGTTTTAAAAGACATTTATCTTTCGTTTTATTATGGAGCTAAAATCGGGATTATCGGTTTGAACGGTTCCGGAAAATCCACTCTGTTGAAAGTAATTGCAGGAGTAGAAAAAGAATATCAGGGTGAAGTAGTTTTTTCTCCCGGATACTCAGTCGGATATCTCGAACAGGAACCGAAATTGGATGATTCTAAAACCGTTAAGGAAATTGTTCAGGAAGGCGTTCAGGAAATCGTGGATATCCTGAAAGAATATGAAGAGATCAACGAAAAATTCGGTCTTCCCGAATATTATGAAGATCCGGATAAGATGGACGCTCTTTTCGCCCGCCAGGGAGAATTGCAAGATAAAATTGACGCATCCGATGCGTGGAATATAGATAGCAAACTGGAACGGGCGATGGACGCTTTGCGTTGTCCGCCGGAAGATCAGCTCGTAGGCACGCTTTCCGGAGGCGAGCGTCGCCGTGTCGCTTTATGTCGTCTTTTACTCAAACAACCGGATATTTTGTTGCTCGATGAACCTACCAATCACCTGGATGCAGAATCCATCGACTGGTTGGAACAGCATTTGCAACAATATGCCGGAACAGTGATCTGTATCACGCACGACCGTTATTTCCTCGATCATGTAGCCGGTTGGATCCTCGAATTGGATCGTGGAGAAGGAATACCCTGGAAAGGAAACTATACCTCCTGGCTGGAACAAAAAACCAACAAGATGGCTCAGGAAGAAAAACAAGCCAGTAAACGCCGCAAAACATTGGAACGCGAGTTGGAATGGGTGAAAATGGCGCCTAAAGCCCGTCATGCCAAGGGAAAGGCTCGTTTGAACTCCTACGAGCAGTTGTTAAATCAGGACACAAAAGAACGCGAAGAAAAACTGGAAATCTTCATTCCTAACGGTCCGCGTCTGGGAAATAAAGTCATTGAGTCGCTTCATGTCGCCAAAGCATATGGAGATAAATTATTATACGATGATCTGAACTTTATGTTGCCTCCCAATGGCATCGTAGGCGTCATCGGTCCCAATGGAGCCGGGAAAACCACTCTTTTCCGTCTGATCATGGATCTGGAAAAACCGGATAAAGGAACATTTGAGGTAGGAGAAACGGTGAAAACCGGTTATGTCGACCAGAGTCATACAGATATTGATCCGGGCAAAACAGTTTACCAGGTTGTTTCCGGAGGAAGCGAATTTATCAGGGTAGGTGGAAAAGAAGTCAATTCACGCGCTTATCTCGGACGGTTTAATTTTAGTGGAGCTGACCAGGAAAAACTTTGCGGAGTACTTTCAGGTGGAGAAAGAAATCGTTTACATCTGGCATTGACACTGAAATCGGAAGCGAACGTGCTGCTTCTCGACGAACCGACCAATGATATTGATGTCAACACCTTGCGCGCTTTGGAAGAAGGTTTGGAAAATTTTGCCGGTTGTGCCGTAGTTATTTCGCACGATCGTTGGTTTCTGGATCGTATCTGTACCCATATTCTGGCTTTTGAAGGTAATTCGGACGTATTTTTCTTTGAAGGTTCTTATTCGGAATACGAAGAAAATAAGAAAATGAGGATGGGAAATGTCGAACCGAAACGTGTTCGTTACCGCAAATTGATTGAGTAAAGATGCGATTTAACGGGCGGACACAATGTAAAGCAGTTAAATAATGTTAAATATCGAAAAATACATGCTGTAAAATTATGTTTTATAACATAAAACGCCTTATCTTTGCACTGTGTTTTTCATGGTATTAGATTTAAGGTTAACAATGAAGATTGGTTGTCGTGAGACAACCTTTTCTTTTTTAAATGAAAAAATGGCAAATAAAGCTGCCGATAGCCAATATAGCTCCCATAATGGATTCGTATCCGATCAATTTTAATCGTTCTTTCAGGTTCATTTCTACAGATCCGGCAGTTGCATGAAAAAACGAACCATGTGGCAGGTGATCGAGAATAGTAGCGCCCGAGTTGATCATTGCCGCTCCCCATACTGCAGAAATCCCGGCTCCAAGTATAACATCCGAAAATGAGGATGAAGCAATCGCCGCACCTGCTGTGGTAGAAGCGGTTACTGCCGACATCAATGCTCCGGAAACGGGTGCAATCAGGGATTCTCCCAGTGGAAGATTATCCAAACCGGATAAGATCACATCTTTGAGCGTTGAATTTTTTATAATTCCGGCGATGGTTCCGGTTCCAATCAACAGAACTGCCACAACAGACATCTTTTCCAGTCCGTAGGATAAACTTTCTTTGAATATTCCGGTTTTCTTCATCGCAATGATCCCGATGATGCCTCCTGCAGGTAAAGCGATTAAGGGATCGACAACAATATTGAACAAAGGACGTAATCCAAGCAGAAAAATGGAGACCAAAGGGCCGATGATACTACTTGCAAATGAAGGCAGGGAAGATGTATCATGCGTTTCCAGCGATTCTGTAATACGTTCTCCCTTGTTCGGAAACAGTTTAATTAACCAGACGGCAAAAATCAAACCTATTACAGCGGGTAATAAATTGATATACATGACAGACGGAAGGTCGGCGTGAAAATTTTCAGCGGCAATAATCGTATTGGGATTCGGAGAAATAATATTTCCGCATTTCCCTCCGATAATCATCGCTAAAAGCAGTTTCATTTTGGAATAATCCATTCCTTTTCCGATTGCCAGCGCAATAGGAGCTACTGTAATTACGGCTACATCAATAAAAACACCGATGGCTGTAAGCAGGAAAGTAGATAATATCAGGGCGATAATCGCATTGCCCTCACCCAAAGTCTTTGTAATGGTCAACGCTATGCGGGATGCGGCTCCGGTCTTTACCAGTACGCCGGACAGCACGCCTGCCGAAAGGATCCGGATAACCGCAGGACTGATGTCTTTTACTCCTTCAATCATCAGGGCGACCGTGTTGGGAAGAGAAAGGCCTCCGGCTATTCCTCCTATAATCGCTCCCAAAATGAGACTGTATGCCGCATTGAATTTTTTCAGTATCAGATAGATGGTCACTGTTAATCCGATAATAGCGCCTATTGCTGTCATGAGGTGATCCGTATTAAGTTTAAACTAATGTTATATGTTGAGGGTTGTGTCCTGCGATTTGGATGATATTACAAATCTGTGATACCAGTCCGGTGATATTTGCTTTAGCATAATCGCTTTGCATGGCTTTTTCCAGCGAAACAGGTCCTGGAACAATGGAAAATACTCCGCAGAATCCGGCGCGATTCATTTCCCGTACATCTTCAACACCTCCGGCAATGACAATAACGGGAATATTTTGTTTTTTTGCCTCTTCCAGTATCCCGGATGGGACTTTTCCCATTGTAGTTTGTTTATCGACGCGGCCTTCTCCCGTAATGATAAAATCTGCATTTTTTATTTTATCCTGAAAATGGAGGGTATCGAGCATTAATTTGATGCCGGGCTTCAATGTCGCACTCAAAAATGCAAGGAAACCACCTCCCATACCTCCTGCAGCTCCGGATCCGGGATAGTTGGAAATGTCTTTCCCGGTTGTCTGTTTGATTATTTCCGACAAGGATTTCATGTCTTCATCGAGCCGTTTAATCATTTCATCGCCGGCTCCTTTCTGACGGGCAAATACATAAGCGGCTCCATTTGTTCCGTAAAACGGGTTATTTACATCACAGGCAACCGTAAACCGCGATTCTTTCAGCGCCGGATGGATATTTTTGAAATCAATGCAGGCAACATCTTTCATGATTTCACCTCCCTGTCCGAGTTCATTTCCTTGTCTGTCCAAAAAACGATATCCCAAAGCCTGCAACATACCTAAACCGGCGTCATTGGTAGCGCTGCCGCCGATTCCGATAATAAATTCACGGCACCCTTTTTCCAAGGCGTCTTTGATCAGCTCACCTGTACCGAAAGTCGTAGTCTTCATCGGGTTTCGTTTGTCTTCGGGAACTAACGGGAGACCACTGATTGCAGCCATTTCTATCAATGCCGTTTTTCCGTCGCCGGAAATTCCATATTGGGTTTCGATTAATTCCATTAATGGATTGTGTGCGTACACGGAAATGTATTGTCCTCCGGTAGCTGATGTCAATACATTTAATATTCCCTCGCCTCCGTCGGCAATGGGGATCACGATAGTTTCACATGCCGGATTGAAAAGACGAACCCCTTCGGAGGCTGCCTGTCCTGCTTCTATGGAGGACAGGCAACCTTTGAAAGAGTCGATTGCAATAACAATTTTGTTCATTTATCTGTATGGATTTTTACTCATTTTGATTTCGATTTCCAACCAAGCGTCGGTCGATTCGCCTTCACGAGTAGAAGGAGTTCCTCCAAAACTTCGTACAATACCTACTGCAACGCGTGTAAAAGAAGCAGGAGCGCTGCCTCCCCACCCGATTCTGAACATCCATCCGTTATTAATAGTTGTAACTTGCCGGACAATACCCGATCCTCCCATACCGTTATTGTAAAGATAGGTATTCAGGCTATTCCATTCTTCTTGTGTCAGATTGTCAAGTTCGTCAAATGTTTTACCGGTAGCCGAAGTGAATGCACTTTCGCTTCCGATGGCTTGTAAACGTCCGACATTGAATGTTCCCCATGATGCGACAGTCCAATTGGGATTTGTCGTAAGTATTGTTCCTTTGACCGTACTTCCCTGGGATACGTTAGGCGTGAAAAGCGCGGGACCGGTATACGTTTGTCCTGCAATAAACAGGTTAGTGTACATGAGTTGCACTTTTTCGTAATTGAGGAATGCTTGAGTTGCATCCAACACATAGGGTGAAACATCGAAACTGAAATAACTTTTGTGACGAGATATTTTGTCATCCAGAATGATATTTTTGTAGTGGATTGTTGCCGCATGCTCGATTCTTTCGGGGAATAACACTTGGACGGGGATGGTTTCTTCTCCTTCCTTGTTTTCACTGTCGATAGCGGTAACGACTACGGCGGTGATTTTTCCGTCAGCGGTAATATTGATGCTGAACTTGTTGTCTTTCTGGGTAGTTGATTTGGGCGCATCTGAACTTTCTTCTCTGAACACGGTGTATGAAATGGAACTGATGCTTCGTTCGGAAACGATTTGTCCGGAAACGACGAACACAGAATCGGGTTTGACGCTGATTTTTTCCTGATCAAACAGAACCACAGGTCCTGCAGATGACACATGTTTTATTTCAAATAATTTTTCGGTAGTCAACATACCCCGGTTTGTCGCATTAATCCGTATGTCTGTCATTCCTGTACGAGCCGTTAACAGAATATCGAACGTAGAAGACATTTGATCTGTTATTTCCAGGTTCACAGGCGGTTCTGTCAGATCACCCTTTACCACGGTATAGGATAGAGTGGTAATAGGGGTTCCCGAAGTTACCGATCCTTTTACATGAAATTCTTCCCCTGCTTCGATGCTTTCGATGTATCCTGCCCCCTCAAAGGCTATTATGAGCGCATCTTCGCCTAATATAATCGGAAAAATCTTCACACTCCGGTTGCTATTGGCATCTTCGGCTATGATTTTTAATCCGATGGTATTTTTTGTTACTTCAACCGGGATAATAAAAGAACCGTCGGAAGCCAAGTCCAACCGTCCTCCGATTTGTTCGTCCAAATTACCGTTTTCATTCATTTTTTGATGGAACCAAAATGCGGAAACAGCATTATCTGCCGATATTTTTCCGGTAACTGAAAAAGCGTCTCCTGGAAATACATTGGAAATTCCTTCCGAATCAAAAACGATAACAGGAGGATTTTCCTCTTTATTACAACTGCTTGCCGTAATCATGACAATCAGCAAATATACAAAAAATTTCTTAAACATATTGTTGTTTTTTAGTGTAAAAACCAAATTTATACATTAATCCTGAATTTCAAATACCGCTACCACCGCAAGATGGTCGGACGCTCTTTCCGGCAGTACCGTATGAGAAATGACTTTTAGCCGATTAGCGGGTTTGTACATTATATAGTCTAATTGCCTGTTCGGTTTGTCGGATGGGATCGTAAATGTTGTAAATGTATTTGTTTTAGTAAATCCGTATCCAAGCAAGGTGGTAATTGTGCTGTTTTCGGGTATGGCATTCAGGTCGCCTCCGAATATAACAGGATAAAGGGATGTCGATAATTTACTATTAACTGCAGGTACTTCTGCATCACGTTCTTCCTGATACAGACCCAGGTGCGTACATGCCACGGCTACCTGTTTATCTCCGACCTTGATGGTTGCCTGTATCATGATCCTGTCGTTTGTCTGACTTTCTACTCTGGGATAGACGGTCAATTGGGGATCGGATAAATTGATGCGCGACAAAAAGGCGCAACCGAATTCTCCTCCCTGATAATCCTGTCCTTTACCGAAAAAAGTAAACGGCATATTTGTCTTTTTCGATAATTCCGCTAACTGATCGACTTTTCCACTCCGTGTAGTATTTTTATCTATTTCCTGGAGAAATACCACGTCCGGTTTTGCTTTGTTGATAATTGCGGCTATAGCGTCTATATCGGGCTTTGCGTTTTCCACAAGATACGGAGTACAATACCGTACATTATAAGTCATGACAATTAGTTGTTTGCTGTCGGATTCTTTTTCCCAACCGGGATCGACTATGTCTCCCGGTTCTTTTTGACATGCTAAAAACAGGAAGAATAAACCCATCGTTATTGATAAAAATATAGTTTTTTTCATACGCCAATAATTTATTTTCGATTTATTCTTCCCATCCCGGATTTTGTCCTAAAAGTGGATTTTTCTGACGTTCTTCATAAGGAACAGGCCACAGGTAATGTTTTGAGGGATCAAAATGGTCATCTCCTCCTTCCGCTCTTGATTTCACCCATACAATGTCGCCGAATTCATCTGTGCCGAGATCGTATGGAACTCTGCCTAAATCGTTCATACAAACGGTATAACTTGGGCCGACAATAGCTCTGCCCAGATATATTTCCGCTTCTTTCCATCTTAATAAGTCAAAATAACGCATACTTTCAAATGCCAATTCGATACGGCGTTCACGGTGCAGTTCCGTTTTCAGATCCATATTCCATGCTTGCAGTTCTGTCAGAATCATACGATGCATTCCGGCTCGATCGCGCAATTGATTGATTGTCGCGTCAATTTGTGCCTGAGTCAGGGTTTCGTTTTGCAGATTAAACAATGCTTCGGCATAGATCAGAAGTACTTCGGCATAACGGATAATGATCCGGTCGTTGTAGTCGCGGTTGGTTTGTCCTGCCAATTCCGGCATATTGTATTTTTTGAAGTAGAAACCTGTTCGTCCATTGGCTCCGTTTCTATTATTACTTTGCAATGTCGGGAAACGGGGAAGTTGGAGTATCGGGTTAGGTACATCCACATCCGGGTCTCCGTCGTCGCCTCCAGGCCATTCATTTCCGGGAATATATAAAGTCATCTCCATGCGGGGATCCCGGTTGGCAAAATAATCGGAATAATGTTGTTCCGGATAGGTATATAGATTAGAAGTTTGTACGTCTGTCCGCTTGTAATACTCCAGTCCGGTTTTTGCAGGTTTTCCGTCTGTACACAAATAAGCATCTATCAGTTGTTTTGCCGGATTCCATCGGATATAATCTACCGGCATACAGGTTAGATTGGACATGTTATTCATCCTGATATCGACAATAAACATGTCAAAAATGATGGATTCTTTATTGTTCGGATCGACTTCGCAGTTTGCACCGGTAGTAAACAATTCTCTGTAGTTCGGATAAAGCCTGTAAGGGCCATGGTCTATAATTTCCTTTGCTGTATTGGCTGCTATTTCCCACATTTCGTTCTGAAGAGCGATGCGGGCTTTCAGGGCAAGAGCCCCCCAACGGTTGATACGCCCTACATTATTTCCCGTAGGAATGGCGTCGCTCAATTTATCTGCAGCCCAGTCCAGATCGTTAATGATATTTTGTACGACCTCGTTGCGTGGGGTGCGATTCCCGTATGCTTCTTCCGATGTAATTACGTGATCTATCCAGGGAACGTCGCCCCAGTAGCTGGTCAACCAGAAATAATCCAATGCACGGAGTATTTTTACTTCTGCTGCATAAATATCTTTCACATTTTGAGGAACTTCCGCTGCGTTGTAGTGATCAAGGAAATTGTTACAAGTGAAAATACCGGCATAAAGATACCTCCAGAAAGAAGTAAATGGAAATCCATCCATATAAGTGTGTCTTCCTCCAGGAATTTTAACGAGATTACTGGCCATATCTCCATATACGGCATCGCCTCCGAATGCATTGGGATACATTACAAGGTAATCATTGTCGAGAAATACATCTCCATAACATGGATAAAGTGCAGCTCTCAACTGCTCTTCCGTTTTCCAGTAGGTTTGATGTGTAACCGTGTCCAACGGATATTTATCCAAAAAACTGTCGTCACAACTTATAAAACATGTTACAACGAATAAAACAATATATTTTAATTTGTTCATTTTTTGTATAGTTTAATATTTTGATAATTTTAAAACATTGTTAAAGTCCGACCTGAAGTCCTATGGCAAAAGTCTTTACCTGAGGATAATTATCTCCTGCCGTTTCGCGCACTTCAGGATCGAATCCTCCGAAATAGTTGGTGATAGTAACCAGATTGTCTATTGAAACATATACTTTTAAGCGATTGATTTTGATTTTCCGGATAATGTTTTTTGGAATGGTATATCCCAACTGGATGTTTTTCAAACGAACATATGAAGCGTCTTCAAGCCAGTAGTCGGAAAAGACGAGGTTATGAGCGGGATTGTAATACATGCGGGGATATGTTGCATTCACATTATTTGGAGTCCACCGATCGAGGTGCGCTGTTTTCGGAACCGAATAATCGTTGACGAAGCAATGGCGGGCTTCTTCCGTCAGGTATCCATTCACTTTTCCTATTCCTTGTATATAAAATTGGAAATCGAAATTATTCCATTCTGCATAGCCTCTCAGGGAATAGGAGTATCGTGGAAAAGGATCTCCGAAAACCCGTTTATCGTATTCGTCGATTTTTCCATCCGGATTACCGTCCGGGCCGCTGATATCACGGTATTTTACATCTCCCGGTTGAACAATGCCAGCGTATGAACTAATTGTGGCTATCTTTGGATTAATGTATTTTTTAGTATTTTCATTATAAGATTCAAAATCGCTGATTTGTACCAGTCCGTCTGTCAGGAAACCATAATATGCATTGATGGGATCTCCTTCTCTACGGATGTTATTACCGAGTGAAGGAGCGCTTTTACCCAGTTTGGTGATTTTATTTTTTGCATCCGACAGATTGGCGGTCAAACCATAGCGGACTTTACCGATCTGATCGCGCCAACTGAGATTTATTTCCAATCCTTTATTTTCTATAGCTCCCATATTTTCGTATGGAAGATTATTCGAATCGGCAATTCCTACAATAGCCGGATATATCGGTTTAAGCAGAGCATTGATATTTTCTTTTTTAAACCAGTCCAGGGTTGCTTCCAACCGGTTATTGAGGAAAGAAAGATCAACTCCGATATTCGACATCCGGATGGTTTCCCATAATATCATTTCATTAGCCAATTTATTTTGTTTGAACCCCACATTGCTTGTACCCCCTATCGGATAAGATTTATCCTGTCTTTCTATTTCTACCAGATAAGGATAATATTCGCTGCCAAGCGTTTGGTTACCCAGTTCTCCCCATGATAATCTGATTTTTCCGATAGACAGGATCGGTTTGGTAAATTCCATAAATTCTTCCTCCGTGAACTTCCATCCTGCAGAAAATGATGGGAATAATCCCCATCTGTTTTTGTCCATTTTTGAGAATCTGGATGTCCCATCATAGCGGACATTGGCTTCAAACAAGTATTTTTCGGCATAATCGTAATTGATACGGCCGAAGAAAGATCGTAGCGCCCAGTGGTTTGCGGTTCCCGAATTAGTAATATTTTCGGTTCCTGCATTTATTTCTTCAATACCGTCCAGAAGAACGTTTTCGCGCCTTGCGGATAATGCAGGCATATAAGCCCATTCCTGTGAAAATCCGGCCAGGAATTTTAATCCGTGTTTAGCAAGTCGGGTTTCGTAATTGAATGTACCGTTAAGAGTCTGTGTCAAGGTGCTTTCCCGATTTTCAGATATATTGTTTCTGACCGTTTCGTTATTGGGATGAGGCGTTCCGTCGGAATAATACCGGGGCATGGTCGGATGCCATGTTTTTGTATCACGCGTCCAGTAGTTGTATGCATATTGTATATTGATATTCATCCCTTTAATCAGATCTATAACAGCATTGAAATTACCATTAAAAGTTTTTGATTTCCGGTCGGCATATCCCGATTCATAGGCTGTTCGAACGGGGTTTGCCACAGAACCGAACGACCAATAGGGAGAGGCTTCCCAATTACCGTCGGCAGTCGGTTGTTCCCATTTTACGGGGAGCAGAGGCGATATTCGTTGTGCAAGCCGGAACACTCCAACAGTTCCGCTATTGCCTGCATCTCTTCTTGAAAAATCGATAAACCCCATGTTCCCGTCGATTTTAATTCTATCGAATACTTGTGTATTCAATCGTAACCGAATATTATTCCGGGTGGAAGAATAGGGTTCGCCTACTACCAACCCTTTTTGATCTAAATAGCCGTACGACATGTAATAGGATGCTTTATCTGATCCTCCGTTGATGTTGAAATTGTGATTTTGCTGGGTCGTATACTTTTTATAAGAAGCATCTATCCAATCCGTATTGGAATAATCATTCGGGAAATTCTTCGAATCGTATCTCATAAAAGCATCTTCATGAAATGGTTGGGCTATTCCCGCAGCGCTGTAGGCCTCGTTTTGTAAGGTCATGTATTGGCGTCCATTGACCATTTCGGGTAAATCCACAGGTGTTTGTATTCCAAAGTATCCGGTATAGTTGAAGGACGTTTTTTCTTTATTCGTACCCGTTTTGGTAGTGACTATAATCACACCGTTAGCTGCACGTGCTCCATAAATAGCGGAAGAAGCTGCGTCTTTCAGCACGGAAACGCTTTCTATATCGTCCGGATTGAGTAGATTGATGTCTCCTCCGGCAACTCCATCTATCAGTATCAGCGGGCTGGTGCTACTGTTGATGGTATTAATACCCCGGATCACAATGGATACGCCGGGATTACCGGGTTGTCCCGATGCGGATGAAATCGTTACTCCGGGCAACATACCCTGTAAGCCGGTCGCTACCGAACCCACCGGTCGCGTTTCGAGTACATCTCCTTTTATGCTGGCCACCGAGCCTGTCAGGTTAACTTTTTTCTGCACGCCATAACCTACAACAACCACCTCATCCAAGGTTCCGGTCGCTTCTGCCATCCGGACATTTAAAGTCGTCTGATCTTGAACCGGTAATTCCATTGTTGTATAACCCAGATAGGAAAAGCGCAAAACAGCTTTGGTATCAGGAACTACAATAGAGTAGTCTCCGGTTGCATTTGTTACGGTTCCTACGGATTGATATCCGATGAGAGTAACACTTACACCAATCAGAGCCTCATTGTTTCCATCTGAAACATGCCCTTTTATGGTAATGCCTTGTTGTTGCCTGATGCCGGAAATTTCTGTTGTCTGACTTTTTTTGCTGATTAAAACATACCTGTCTTCAATCTTGTAATTGTATTGATCACTAAGAATTTGAGAGAGGATCTCTTCTAGACCGGCATTTTTAACTTTCAGGTTTACTCTTTTTGAAGTATTTACCTGGTCGTTGTTAAAGAAGAATTCAAACTCACTTTGTTTTCTGATTGCATCGAACACCTCTTCAAGTGTAACATTCGACATATTCAGATTGAAGTTGACCGTTTGACTGTAGCTCTCTTTTGCAAAAAGACTACTTACACTCAATAGCAGAAATAAAAAAGTTAGTCTCATGATCTGGTGTAATTTTCCAATAGATCTTCCAATCGGTACCGATCGATTCGATTTGTTGTTTTTCATATGTACATAATTTGTTTTTTAAAGGTCATATGGAACTCGCATCATGTTCATGCTCTTGGGTGCAAGTTTTGCATGCTCGTTTCATACGTAAATATTTTATTTTGAGGAAGTAATTTCTTTTCCATTAATTGTGAATTTAATATCAGTAACTTTCTCTATCTGATTCAATAAATAATTGATAGGACGCTTTTTTTCAGCGCTTCCAGTGAATCGTAATTCTTTGATATTCGGGTCGGAATAATTGATGGAGAAGTCATACCAACGGGATAATTTTGTAAGAATACCATCCATAGATTGATTTCTGAAAATAAATTTGCCTCTTATCCAGGCAGTATAAATTTCAGTATCTACCGTTTTTTGAGACACTTCTTTCGACTCTTTATTGTACTTTAGTTGATGGCCTGACATGACCAGATAAGATTCATTATTGAATTTGGTTTTAACTTCAATGCTTCCGGATACGAGTGTTGCCACTACATCCATGTCGTCTCCGTATGATGAAATATTAAAAGATGTTCCCAGTACTTTTAGTTCTATGTTTTCTGTTTCAACAACAAATATTTGTCCGTTGTGTACCACATCGAAGAAAGCCTCTCCTTCCAACTTTATACGTCTTTCATTTCCCTCAAAATGAGACGGATAAGTTAGTTTGCTGTCTGAATTAAGAGATACCTGAGTCCCATCTGATAATTTTAATCCATATTCTCCTCCGACAGGAATGGAAATGTTGTGAAATTCGACTTTTTTGGTTACAGCATCATTTGTATTATAGTTCAAGCGGCCTCCTGTCGTATCGTTGTTGATTGAAATACCGTTTGCTTCTTCAATTTGAAATTCAGAATCCAAAGGAATTGATGAGCCGTCTGCAAGCGATAGTACTGCTTTTTTGTTTCCCGGTACAATTTGTTGGGAAGCGATCTGCATGGTTGCTATTTCTTTTTCCTGATTCCGGGATAAATAATACCAGACTCCTGATGTGACGAGTAGAGCTATGACAGAAACATAACGGATCCAATCCGGGATTTGAATTTTTTTCTGAGATGGTTCTTCTTCCGGTATACCGGCCTTTATAATAATATTTTGATAAATTTTATCAATATTAAAACCCGTCTGATCATTTTTCAGGAGTAAATATAAAGACTTATTGTCTTCGTCTTTTTCCAGCCATTCCTGGAATTCAGGATTATTTTCGGGAATTTCTTCAGATAATACTTTGCAAAGTAATTCCCATTTATCATAATTATTTTTTATTACTTTCAACATAAGCAATGAATTAAGTCATTTATTAGAAAAACACGAACCCCGACAAAAAGTATTATCTGATATTGTAAAATGTAAGAAACAGATTAAAACAATATGGATACAATTTTTTTGCGAAGTATACGATAGGCTTTGGATACTTGTACTTTTACCGTGTTAACGGATATACCGAATTTGCTGGCCACTTCGGTATATTTTTTCCGTTCCAGTGTTGCCATCACAAATATTTCACGACATCTTTCAGGTAATTCTTCGATCGCTTTTAATAAATGTTTTTGGAGTTCTTCCACTTCTTCTCTTCTGGATTCTTCTTCTGTAAGACCGCTCAAAGTGATTTCATAACCATAGATATATTTTTCATTGTCTCTCAGATAGTTAAGTGAGGCATTATATATGGAACGATAGGCATATGATGAGAATGAAGGAGAAAAATTCAATGTTTCTTTTCGTTCCCAGTAATGTATGAAAAAATCCTGAACGATATCTTCTGCAGCTTCTTTGTTTCCTGTTATTTTGTAAGACCAAAGACATAACCTGGAACTGTACATGTAGAATAATCGCTTGAAAGCATGGGAATCGCCATTCTGAATTTCAAGTATCAGATTTTTTTCTTCAATAGCCATTTTAACATTTAAACAAGTTCATCGGGGCTGTATTAAATTAGAACACGAATGAACAATAAAAGTATTACTTTCTTTTTAAGAAATCATTACTTTTTAATTGAATGGATGGCGATATCGTTAAAGTAAGCAAAAATTTCACAGATATTACAAATATGTATCCCTTTTTTTCCTATATTTGTCCTCATATGAAATCCGGATTTATAATTTCATTTGTAATTCTATTTTTCCTGAGCTCAGGCATTTCAGCTCAGGAAAATAAAGCGGACACCACTGCATCAGGGGCGCCTTTCATTAAATTGCCGCCATTAAAAAATCAATTGTTAATTCCGGATACTGTCGGTTTGATCAAACTACCGGACGGATTTGATATCTCTGTTCCGAAAGAACTGGAAATCCCCGATTCGGTGATCCTGGAACGCAGATGGGAGCATTTGGGATATACCAGGAGGCCAAGTAACAAAAAACCTATTCTACCTTTTGAACTGATCCCTGACCTGAATTTCAATATTGGAACTTCACATTGGGCGCTTCCGGTATTGGGACTTACCACCACTTTTTCTCCGACCTTAACATATAGTCCGTTTGAACGTTTATTCCTTTATGGCGGAGTGAATTTCACACAGTTTCACAACATGGCTTATATCCAAAATATCATTGCTCCGGATTGGAAAGTACGGTCAAACATTATTTCTCAGGGCTTTCTTGGGACTGCTTTTGTCCTGAATGATCGCATAACTTTGAGGGGAACTTATCAACGTTCTCTTTACAATCAGATGCCGGGTAATCTGATTTTCTTTGCTCCCTCTTTCCAAATGGCAACGTTTGGAGCGGATATTGACGTCTGGAATGGCTTAGGGGTATCTGTAGAGCGCGTATGGGAATTTGACCGGAATGGTCGTGTAAAAAGTGATATGCGTTACTCTCCTTATATTAACATGAATAAATTCATGAAATTTTTGAGAGGATATTAATTTAATGTCGTATATTTACATCATAATAAGAATAAATTTCGATTATGACTGAAAAAAGAGGCGTTATCTTTAGTTATTCAAACTCTGATGATATCATTCTTCAAAATCTCGGAGAACAACTAAGACAGATTCGTTTAAATAAAAATTCAACACAGAATGAGTTAAGTGAAATTTCCGGAATATCGCGAAGTGCAATCAGTGATCTGGAAAATAAAGGAACAGGCTCTATGAACACATTTGTTCGTGTACTGCGGGCTTTGGAAAAATTAGAGATCCTGAATCATTTTGTGACGGAAGCCCCTGTCAGCCCGGTTCAGATAGCCAAGCTTAGAGGAAAGATTCGTAAACGTGCTTCCGGAACCGGAAATAAACCTGATAACGAAGAATCGGAATGGTAGATTATGCAAATGTAAAGTTGTGGGGAAAGCAGGTCGGCGTCGTGTACTGGGATAAAACTCGCCGGGTTGCCGATTTCGAGTATATATCGAAATTTCTGCAAGCCGGGCTTGAAATATCTCCGTTGAAAATGCCGCTTGAACAGGGCAGGATATATTCTTTTCCCGAACTGAACTTCAAGACATTCAAAGGTTTACCGGGTATGCTTGCAGACTCACTGCCTGATAATTTTGGAAATGCCCTTATAAACAGGTGGTTGGCGGAACAAGGCCGGGATCCCGGATCGTATAATCCGATAGAGCGTTTATTGTATCAGGGGAAACGCAGCATGGGGGCGCTGGAGTTTGAACCGGCAGAGAAAGTATTCTCAAATGTGTCGACCAAAATTGAGTTGGATGGATTGGTTGAGGCTGCTCGCGCTGCTTTGGATGATAAAGAAAAACTAAATACCCGTTTTCAGGGGAAAGATTCCGAGTTGTTGCAGATAATGAAAGTCGGAACATCGGCCGGAGGAGCGAGAGCGAAGGCTGTGATTACATTCAATGAACAAACCCGGGAAGTAAAATCCGGACAGTTGAATTCTCCGGAAGGCTTTACTCATTGGCTGATAAAGCTGGATGGTGTGACGAATAATGAATTGAGAGATCCGAAACATTTCGGAAGAATTGAATATGTTTACTATAAAATGGCTATTGCCTGTGGCATCGAAATGATGGAATGTAGGCTTCTGGAAGAAAATGGACGCGCTCATTTTATGACGAAGCGTTTTGATCGTATCGGAAGTAAGAAAAAGTTGCATACCCAAACTCTTTGCGGTCTGGCTCATTTCGATTTTAATC
The DNA here is from genome assembly GCA_031267385.1 of Dysgonamonadaceae bacterium. Taxonomy (GTDB): domain Bacteria; phylum Bacteroidota; class Bacteroidia; order Bacteroidales; family Azobacteroidaceae; genus BNXB01. The sequence goes on from JAIRZF010000038.1 coordinate 19,686, forward strand.
TGCCGGGAGCCTATTCTTATGAACAATTGTTTCAGACAATGAGAACTTTACGGTTGCCATACTTTGCAGCGGAACAAGCATATCGCAGGATGGTCTTTAATGTTGTCGCCCGTAATCAGGATGATCACACGAAGAATATTTCATTTCTAATGGATGAGGACGGAAAATGGAGTTTATCTCCCGCCTATGATGTAGCTTATTCTTACAATCCTCGAGGAAATTATACTTCTCTCCACCAAATGTCTTTGAATGGAAAACGTGATCATTTCACAAAAGAAGACCTGCTGGTTGTTGCAAGATCCATGAGCATCAAGAAAGCAGAGGAGATCGTAGAAGAGGTGATTTCTTCGGTTTCCGAATGGAGCAGGCTGGCTTCCGAATATGACATTCCTGAGGTTCAGATAAAAAATATTGCAGCTACACACAGGCTTGTGATGTAACTGCAATAAAATTCTTGATTAAAAATTATCTTAACCGATCCAGTGATTTTACCAACTTATCGTCCTTTTTGATCCCGATTATTGCCAATAAATCCAAAACAATAGC
>JAIRZF010000125.1 GCA_031267385.1 Dysgonamonadaceae bacterium
TAAGTACTTATAAGAATTTATAAGATTGTATTAGGCGCACATTCCAATCAAATAACGCTCGGTACAAATCCGATACAAAGATACAATAAAAATACGATATACAAGCATAAATATCACGAGATATTTATCAATAAAAAGCGGTAAACTTTTGATTTACCGCCTTCTATCTATTTTTGATAGTTGCTTTGTGAGGGGTGTTACTTCACTTCCTCAAAATCCACATCCGTCACTCCACCATCATCGGCTTTGCCATTATCCGGATTCGGATTCGCATTCCCTCCGAAAGGCCCGTTAGCTCCGGCAAAAGGATTACCTTCTGCGCCGCCTGCTTGTTGTTGTGCATTGTACAGATCCTGGCTTGCAGCCTGGAATGTATTGTTGATTTCCGTCATAGCAGTTTCGATACCTGCCAGATCCTGAACTTTGTGAGCATCTTTTAATTTCCCTAAAGCAGCTTCAATCGTTGCTTTTTTGTCGGCTGGAAGTTTATCGCCCAGTTCATTTAATTGTTTTTCAGTCTGGAAGATCACGCTGTCAGCCTGATTCAGTTTGTCGATTTTTTCTTTTTCTTTTTTGTCGCTTTCCGCGTTAACAGCAGCTTCATCTTTCATTCTTTTGATTTCATCATCGCTCAAACCGCTGGAAGCTTCAATACGGATACGTTGTTCTTTTCCCGTTGCTTTATCTTTTGCAGATACATTCAGGATACCATTAGCGTCAATATCGAATGTTACTTCAATTTGAGGTTCTCCACGACGGGCAGGCATGATTCCGTCCAAATGGAAACGGCCGATTGTTCTGTTATCACGCGCCAATGGACGTTCTCCCTGCAATACATGGATTTCAACAGAAGGCTGATTATCGGCAGCCGTAGTGAAAGTCTCCGATTTTTTTGTAGGAATAGTTGTATTGGCTTCAATCAGTTTAGTCATTACACTACCCATGGTTTCAATACCCAAAGAAAGTGGAGTGACATCAAGTAAGAGTACATCTTTCACATCTCCGGAAAGGACAGCGCCCTGGATAGCGGCGCCTACAGCAACAACTTCATCAGGATTGACACCTTTGGAAGGAGTTTTTCCGAAAATTTTCTGAACAAGATCCTGAATAGCAGGAATACGGGTCGATCCGCCAACCAGAATAACTTCATCAACATCGCTGGCTTTCATTCCTGCGTCGGCAAGAGCTTTATTACAAGGGTTCACACAAGCCTGGATCAATGTATCTGCCAATTGTTCAAATTTTGCACGAGTCAATGTTTTCACCAAGTGTTTGGGCATACCGTTTACCGGCATGATATATGGAAGATTGATCTCTGTTGAAGTAGAACTTGAAAGTTCAATTTTAGCTTTTTCAGCAGCTTCTTTCAAACGTTGCAAAGCCATCGGGTCTTTGCGCAAATCCAAACCTTCGTCTTTCAGAAATTCTTCTGCCAACCAGTCGATAATAACGTGGTCGAAATCGTCGCCACCCAGGTGAGTATCTCCATTAGTCGATTTTACCTCAAATACGCCATCGCCTAATTCAAGTATGGAAATATCGAATGTACCCCCTCCAAGGTCGAATACAGCGATTTTCATATCTTTGTGAGTTTTATCCAAGCCATAGGCCAGTGACGCGGCTGTCGGTTCGTTGATGATACGGCGAACATTCAAACCGGCGATTTCTCCGGCTTCTTTAGTTGCCTGACGTTGAGAGTCATTGAAGTAAGCCGGAACAGTGATAACAGCATCAGTCACCTCTTGTCCGAGGTAGTCTTCAGCCGTTTTCTTCATTTTTTGAAGGGTCATCGCCGAAATTTCCTGCGGAGTATATAAACGACCGTCGATGTCTACACGTGGCGTATTATTGTCACCCTTAACTACTTTATACGGAACACGTCCGATTTCTTTCTGTACCTGATCATAAGTTTCCCCCATGAACCGCTTGATAGAAAAAATAGTTTTATTCGGATTTGTAATTGACTGACGTTTAGCAGGATCTCCCACTTTACGTTCGCCTCCTTCTACAAAAGCCACAACAGAAGGCGTTGTTCTTTTCCCTTCACTATTTGTAATTACAACCGGCTCATTCCCTTCCATTACTGAAACGCAGGAGTTGGTTGTTCCTAAGTCAATTCCAATTATTTTTCCCATAATTATATATTTTTTTATTTGTTAATATTCAATTTTAATGTCTTTTTTGAACCACAGACACCCTGTTTTACACAAACCTTATGCCAAAGGTGTTTTGACAGATTTTGTATGACTATTTGGCAGATTGTATGATTTTTTGAATGATAGAATTATTTGTACTTTTGCACACAAACAGTTGTAGAGAAATGAGAATAGATATCATTACCGTACTTCCGGAAATATTGGAAAGCCCTTTGAGTTGTTCTATCCTGAAAAGAGCACAAGATAAAGGTTTAGTGGAAATCTGTATACACAACCTTCGTGATTATTCTCCGGATGAAAAGCACAAGAGAGTGGACGACTATCCTTTTGGCGGAACCGCCGGTATGGTGATGCAATGCGAACCTGTCGACCGGGCTATCACCGCCTTAAAAGAGCAACGACGTTATGATGAAGTGATTTATACCTCACCGGATGGAGAAAATTTTACACAACCCGTTGCCAATCAATTGTCCCTTTCGGAAAACCTGATCATTTTATGCGGTCATTACAAAGGCATTGATTACAGGATCCGTGAGCATCTGATCACCCGTGAGATTTCTATCGGCGATTATGTTCTGACAGGAGGGGAATTGGCGGCGGCAGTTATGGCAGATGCTATCGTACGACTTATTCCCGGAGCCATTGGAGACGAACAATCTGCTTTATCCGATTCCTTTCAGGATAATTTACTGGCGCCTCCCGTTTATACCCGCCCTGCGAATTATAAAGGCTGGGAGGTTCCTGATATATTGTTGTCCGGACATGAAGCTAAAATCAGGGAATGGGAATTACAACAATCCATTGAAAGGACAAAAAGGTTGCGTCCGGATTTGCGTTAACTATTTCTGTTCCCTTCCGCAATAAAAATCGATCATCCTTACAATTGCCCGTTGACAGACCGGACAAATCAATGAATTATCGCGCATAAGGCAGCGATCTTGCGGTCTGTAAATACCTTTGGAAATGTATCCTCCACCTTCAAACACTCCTATTTTCCCGGGATCAGAGTGATCCACGGGTGTTGGAACAGGAGTCCCGGCAGGAATCATGTCTTTCCATTTGGATTCGAAATGGACTAAAGTGGTGATGTTAGGTTCCCAAGGCTCTGTTTTCAATGAATAAAAATTTTCGTATGAAGTGGATGAATCAAAATATTCGTCTCCCAGACCGGCAAAATTATGTCCGAATTCATGAGCCATCACTCGTGCCGATAACCTGTTGTCAGCAGTGCCGATAGCATAGAAATTATAGATGCCTCCGCCACCGTATTTTTCAGAATTCACCAGGATCATAACAGCATCGGAAGGAACATTCCAAATAGCGTCGCGAATAGGCAGGTAATCGGCTATCGTCAAATAACGTTCACTGTCGAAAGTCCAGAATCCGGAATTCAAAGCGGTGTCACTCCATTTATCAATACCCGGATAATCTGTTCCCGAGTTTTTTGATTCCAGATGCACAGCCCAGATATTGAAATCATCCTTATGTTTATCATAAGGAGCTAAAGAAAACAAAGAATCGCATAATCGACGGGCGTCCTGAAGAAATTTTTGCTGTTCATCAGAAGTATATCCTTCAGCCAGGACAACCAGGTCTACTTTTTGAGAAGGATCTCCATTGTATTGAAGCTTCGTGATTTTATGATCCTGTTTCGGGCTGTGGTCGATGAATACACTTTCGGGATTAATTTCCATCCTGAAGAAAGCTTCAAATTGTGCATTTTCCCTGTTTCGATGTTCCAGTACCAAGATCGCCTCATTCCTTGGGAAAGGAGTCACAATACTATTTGTATAGGATTTTGTGATTTTTTCAGCTTCTGCAGTAGTGACCCACTCCTGAAACAATGTACTGAGACTCTTGGAGTATATCAGGTTATTATCTTTTTTATCATATAATTTGACCATATATTCTCCATAATCAAAAGGATCTATCAGTATATTGACCGGTCCTCCCCAGACCGGTTCCTGGTGAAGTTTCAGCAAACCGGCTTGTTGGGCAGTTTTATTCCCGGTCAGAATAAAGTCAAAACGCAGGGTTTTATGTTCAAAATAATGATTGAAATTGATTTGAGCCTGAACGGAAAAAGAAATAAAGAATGAAATGACCAGGATTTTGTATTTATTGATAAATCGCATAGCTGTGTTAATATTAGTTAGATTTTACAAATTTAGATAAAAATGCGTAATTACACAAAATTTTGCTTATATTTGCAGGTCACGATGAAGGTTATAAAAAACATATTGTTGTTTACTTTGTTTGCAATACTTACTTATGGTTTGGTTGCTTCAAAGACTGTTGCCTATTGTTGTGGTATGTGCCATACTGAAATTTCGGAAGTTTTTGTAGAAGAAAATTCCTGTTGCGGGTCGGCAGAATCCTGTTGTCACGAAGATATGGATTCCTGTTGTAGTCCGGAAGATATGGAAAATCGGCCTGTCCATGACTGTACGGACGATCCGTGTCGTTCGGAGTTTGTGCAATTTGACTGGAGTCCGGTAATAGAATTCAAATCTGTTACACCTGCACCTCTTGTACTGGATTTGCTTTATGAAAATCATTTATTGGCTGACTTTGTCCTGTATTTACCGGAAAGTGAAGCCTCAAAAGTTCAGTTTCCGCTTATCGTTCAACCGCCTCCCAGGGAATACCTTTCCTTGTTAAATATCCTTATCATTTGATTTTACTTTTTTTGAGAGAGAATTAGAATTTTTTCAAATCATTAAAAGTAAAAATTGTCATGTATAAATACGTTTTATTTGTGTTCCTGTTGCTGATTTCGCCGGGAATGATGGCCTCCGGTCCTCTTCAGGGATGTGTGGCCGGAGAAAAAGGAGAATTTTTGGAGGGTGTGGTTATTCATTGGAAAAATACTTCTGTCAGTACTACAACCAATGAGGCCGGAGAGTTTAGTATTCAAAAGGTTGGTCAATCCGACAGCCTTGTCGTGTCTTATCTTGGGTATGCTACGCAAATAATCAAGGTCGATGAATCTTTGGAGCACATACATGTTGGACTGAAAGAAACGACCGAGTTGCAGGAAATCGTTATAAATCCTCAGAACACGAATCTGCTTTCAATGAGGACTACAGTACTTCAAACCCAAAAGATTACATCCGCTGAATTGGTTCGGGCCGCTTGCTGTAACCTGGCCGAGAGTTTTGAGACCAATCCTTCTGTAGATGTTGCTTACAGTGATGCTGTCACCGGAGCAAAACAAATCAAATTGTTGGGATTGTCAGGTTCGTATGTGCAAATGTTGACGGAAAATTTTCCGAATTTCAGGGGATTATCTGCTCCTTACGGACTTGATTATGTCCCCGGTCCATGGATGGAAAGCATTTTTGTTTCGAAAGGAACTTCTTCCGTAAAAAATGGTTATGAGGCCATTACGGGACAAATCAATGTGGAATACAAGAAGCCCCCCACGTCGGATATTGTCTCAGCTAACCTGTTTGCTGCCGATAACGGGAGATATGAAATGAATGTCGACGCTTCGGTTTTGCTGAATAAGGAACTTTCGACCGGCTTATTGGTACATTATTCCAATGAAGAAAAAGAATTCGATGTGAATGACGACGGTTTTCTGGATTCTCCATTGAAACATCAGTTCAATATTATGAATCGTTGGTATTATCGTAATCCGAAGTTTATATCCCAAACGGGCGTCAAATTTATCAATGAAAGTAGGACAGGGGGACAGAAAAGCGATGCATTGCCGCTTACTTCGCCCGTACCTCTTTACCGGACGACCATGGATGTAAACCGGGGAGAATTTTTCACGAAAAACGGGATCATTTTCAATCCGGCTAAAAATGAAAGTATGGCTCTGATTTTAAGCGGATCATATCACGATCAGCAGTCTATATTCGGAATCCGTCCTTATGATGCGACTCAAATGAATTTGTATGCTAATTTGATGTATGAAACGAATTTCAGTCCCATGCACCGGGTTAGCGCCGGGTTGAGCTTGAATTACGATCGTTTTGACGAGACATACAATTTGTTTTA